>NZ_FMUZ01000012.1:0-146436 GCF_900101575.1 Pseudomonas sp. NFACC37-1
ACTGACTTGTAATCAGTAGGTCCCGGGTTCGACTCCTGGTGCCGGCACCATACAAGGTTCCAGAGAAGGCTTTCAAAATCTCTGAAACCCCCGAAAAACCCGCCTTCTGGCGGGTTTTTTCGTTTTGGGGTTCCATCGGTTTCCGTCAGAAACTGGTGGATTCCAACCGTTTTAAGGGTAGAGTTTGGGATACAGGTCACTTCGATAAAAGGGAGTACCCTTATGTCGCGCACCACAGCTCCGCTCTCCGACGCAGCTTGCCGCTTGGCAAAAACCTACAGTCCGCGCCTACAAGCTTTTCGACGGCGATGGCCTCTATCTTCTAGTCCAACCCAATGGCCGCAAAGGCTGGCGGCTCCGTTACGTCAAACCTGACGGACGGGAAGGACTGACCTCGTTCGGCAACTACCCCGTCATTGGCCTCGCCGATGCACGCCGCAAACGCTTGGAAGTCAAGCGAATGCTGGCGGATGGCGTTGATCCTATAGAGACCAAGCACCAAGCTAAGGCGGAAGCCGTAATCAAAGGCAGAACCTTTGAAAGCGTTGCGCTCGACTGGCATACGGAAATGTCGGCCAAGTGGGCACCTGGCCATTCCAAGACAGTGATGAGCCGCCTCAAAACCCACGTATTCCCGCTGATCGGCGCACGCGCCATTGTTGATCTCGACACCCATGACCTTATGCAGCCCTTGGAAGCGATCAAGAAGCGCGGAACGATAGACGTTGCTTTAAGGGTACAAAACTACCTGCAGAGCATCATGCGCGAGGCAAAGCGCCTCCGGCTTATCACCATAAACCCTGCTTACGACCTCGAAGGCTCGATCAAGGCCCTGCGGGTGGTGCATCGCCCCGCTCTACCCTTATCGCGACTGCCGGAATTGCAGGAGCGGATCGACACCTATAAAGGCCGGGCACTTACCCGTCTGACGGTGATGCTGTCGCTGCATGTGTTTGTACGATCCAGCGAACTGCGTTTCGCCCGCTGGAGCGAGTTCGACCTCAAGCGCGGTACCTGGGAGATACCGGACACTCGACCAGCGTTGGAAGGCGTACCCTTTTCCACAAGGGGTACGAAGATGGCAGGGGATATCCATTTAGTATCCTTATCGCCGCAAGCAGTGGCGCTACTCGAAAAAATCCATGCACTCACAGGCAAATTCGCATTGGTCTTCGCAGGGGATGCCAAACCCTGGAAGCCCATGTCCGAAAATACCGTGAACAACGCGCTTCGGACGATGGGATACGACACCAAAACCGATATCTGCGGGCATGGGTTTCGTTCAATGGCCTGCAGCGCACTGATCGAGTCAGGACTGTGGTCCGAGACCGCCATTGAAAGGCAGATGAGCCACAAGGAACGCAACAACGTCCGTGCCGCTTACATCCACAAGGCCGAGTTCATCGAGGAGCGCAGGCTGATCATGAACTGGTGGAGCCGGTATCTGGAGGCCAACCGGCAGGAGCATGTCACTCCACACGAATTCGCAAACCAGACCGGAGCGAACGTCACTCGCCTAAAAGCAAAACCTGGCGCAACCGAGTAAGCGCTCGGTCTTCATATCTCTGTGATCCGCTTGTCCACGCGGGTCCATCCAAACAGGGCTGCAAAGCCGCCCTGCTTGGATGGACCTCACTTAAAAAATCCAAAGCCCACGCAACTGTCTGTGGAAAACCACGGATTTCCACCGGTGGATAATTTCATCCACAACCGCAGAAGTCCTGAAAATTGGCGTCTTGACCCGAATTATCCACAGGCGTAGAAAAGATCGGGCAAAGCGCTGTCGTCGACAGCAACCCAGGTAGCCAGAACCTTTAAGGCTACGCCACACGGTGGTGGTTCTCCCAAAGTGCGATTAGCGTCCGGCGGCTCGCACGGTCACAGCGATGTGATGGATGCCTACTTTTACCAGTGTGCCCACTGCGGCAACTCATCCCCTTTCATATCTGCCCTGCAGCAACCTATCCGCTTGGCCATTCCCCTGCGCCAAGCTGCGTCCGTCTCTTTCTCCCGGAAAGAGACGGGCGCTCCTACCACTGCTGCAGCCCAACTTGTACAAGGCTTTGCGGCATTACCCCTCGTGACAATCGACGTGACAAACACCGAAGTCACCAGCAACAGCGATGCAGATGATGGTGCCGCAGCCCACGGAATGGACTGCACCTGACTGACAGTCAGGCATGCCCCGGTCATCGCCTCACTGCCTTCACCCGACTCAGAATCTCGCGGCGCCGGTTTCGTCAGCCAGCGCAGCCTCCACCCGCCCACCTCTTCGGAGGTGTTCAGGAGGCCAGATCATGAGATGCCCAAGCTCCCGGTCGTAAAGAGCCGCCAGTCCCGCGTTAGTGGACAACCCTCACAGGTCGCAGGGGCCTTGATCCCTGATAACACTCAACATTCGTGGCGGGATGACGTGGGGAAGAGATTGGCAATTTTTGGAGGATGGCTATGCAACTGCGCGAAGACCAAGGACCATCACCTCCCTTGCTCCAACGGCAGATATCCCCCTTGCACTAACCATGGACCGAAGCCCACTGGCGTGTCCCGCCCTGCCGTGCCTAAGCAGAGGCCCCGAAAGACGGAGATGCCATTGAGCGTCAAGTGATCATCGGCTCCCGGTCGTCCGCTGCGACAGGACAGAGCGGAGACATCGGTACCCCGCTCCTGGTCTGCGTTGGGGAGCTCATCCCGTTTTGGCCTGCTGGCGCTAATGGCGACGGATTCTGCGGGAATCGGCATTTCAAAGGATCTGGTACAGGTCTGGTTCACCACACTGAATTTATGGCTCAGGCACCTCCCCTGACTGCCATTCTTCACCAGAAAAGCTGAGTCGTAAGCTAATGTTAATTTCCCGATCGGGAAAAAATGTACAATAGGTAGAAATAGCTAACCAAATTGTTTTTGGACATTCATCATGGCTTTCGTCGGTTCTTGTGCCTTAATTGGTAGCACTGTGGCAACGTCGCGAAAAGCTTTGCATATGACGCAGCGTCAGCTGGCAGACACTGCGGGTGTGGGAGTGCGGTTTATTGTTGACCTAGAAGCTGGTAAAGAAACAGTCAGGATGGGATTGGTTTTAGTTGTTCTTTCCGCTTTAGGGATGAATATAAACTTGGAGAAGGCGGGTTGCCCCCCCATTAAAGATAGTGGCATAGGGGGAGTGAATGGCTAGTTACATCTCAGGCACTAAGGACCGCATCTTCATAAACCCTACTTTAGGGTGTGACTCTAACTGCTCCTATTGTTATTTAGGAACACAAGGTCTAGATATTGGAAAAAAAACCATAAGCCCCAAAAGTGCTGAGTTTCTGATTGAAGGTCTGCTTGCTTTCCCGGGTTTTAGAAAAGGTAAGGAAGGGACAGTCATCTCTATTGGATGCTACTCAGAGTGCTGGAGTTCCGCTAATATCGCCGTCACAAAAGATTTTATAAAAGCAGCACTTGATTTTTTAAATCCGATACAGTTCGCGACCAAACGCTCGGTGAGCACTACTCAGCTAGCAGATATTTTTCCGTTAATACAGTGGAGCGGGCAGCTATCTCTATTTATATCATGCTCAACAATATCTCAGTGGCGCACCTATGAAAAAGGAACATCAAAACCCCAAGATAGATTCAGAGAAATAACCGAACTGCTGTCGAACGGCTTAAAGGTTTGCATTTACATTAAGCCTGTACTAGACAGCGTTACAATAAATGATTTGGATTTATTCGCCAACGTGATAGATCGCACTGGCTGCTCTGTAGTTGTCGGCGACATATTTAATTTTACATCATCCAACAGTAGACCAGATTTGATTAAGGCGCCAATTCCTTCAACTGGACTCTATGTGTGCGCTAGCAATGACATGGAATACATTTTAAACTTCTTTCGTGCGAAAAAGTATATCTGTTATAATAACAGTGTCGAAGCCATTAATTTCTGGAGGTCCGAATGAACGCAAACAACGAAATTATATATGTAAAAGACAGAATCAATGAGATTGAAGGGAAAGACTTCCCTACAGCAATTTCCTCATTCTCTGACCCCCAGAACTTAATTGTAGCCCTGCTCGGCTCTTTAGGGTTTGACTCCGTTTCTTACGACCAGAAAAATACTGAATACCATTATTACTCAATGATTCAATCTCAGAGAGTTGATTTGGTTGTATTTGATACCAGGTCGCGGAGCTTGAGTGGGCATGCCGTATCTGACTTAGAAGCGGCTTTTTCTATAGTGAAGGCTATTGAGGGCTCTCTTAGTGACGCAATGTATTTTCCTCCGGACCTGAGAAAGAAAGCGGTTGATTCCGTAATAAGTGATGCAGGTGTTGATGAAGATTTCTTTAAGAAAGTCTTGGCGAACTGGAAAACATATAAGTGAACGCTATGAGTGACGTGCTTTCAGGACTAAATACATTTTCAGGCGCGTTCTTTTCTGCAGCCGTACTTGCGATACTTGCGCTAGGGGGAATTCTGACTCTCCTAGAGTGGAGTGGTTTTTTACCTCAGGCTTTGTCGAGGTTTTTGCTACGAAATAGAGTCAGGGAGCTTAAAGACATTCTAAAAGATATGGGAGTAGACTTTTCCGAACAAAAAAAATTACGATTTCGATCGAAGCTTGCTTCATATTTTGATGGAAATTCCGACATTGCTTCCGAAGTAAAAAAAATTATAGCCAAACACTTGAGGAAAGGAGACTTTAAAGTTGGCCGCACTTCTGACTTTAAAATTAAGGACTTCGCCGATTTGATGTCCGCCTCGTGTGACCCGAAAGAGGCAGTATTGATTGCTAGATGCCTAAGCACATATTTGAAAAATAATATCTCTGAGTTTAGTGCTGACTCTTTCGACTTCGTAGCATGCCCGAAGAGTGGCTCGCCATTTATCGCTTATGAGTTTGCTAAAATCTTGCAAAAACCACTGGTATTGCACGATTGTCACGAGGAAAAGTACCGAGTGGACGACCCCACACTAAGTGCCCTATCGAAAATTGATTATGGATTCGATCTAAGGCCAGGCATGGTTGGCTTGGTCGTAGACGATAGCACTACTGGCGGAAGGAAAGTCTGCTCACTGGTGAGCGATCTGCGTCACTTCGGCTGCGTAATTGGCGACTGCCTTGTGGCCTTTGAACCACAAGGGAAAAATGGGAAGAATCTTCTTTTATCAAATGGCGTTAGACTTCATTCGATTGTTAAGCGGTGACGTATGGGAAAGATAATTGCGATCGAAGGTATTGATGGTAGTGGTAAAAACACTCAGTCAAACAAAATCCTTCAAGGCTTTTTAGATAACGGCTTTAAGTGCGAGAAAATGTCTTTCCCACGATATGGAGAGACGTTTTTCGGCCGTGAAGTTGGGCGCTACCTAAATGGGGAATTTGGTACTCTCGAGTCCATTAGCCCTAAGCTTTCGGCAATGCTGTATGCTGGCGATAGATACGAGTCTAGAGATGATATTCTAAGCAAGATTGCCGGCAACGGAATTCTTATTTGTGACCGTTATGTTTATTCTAACGTCGCCCATCAAAGCGCAAAACTTTCAACTGAAGCCCGTGATGAAATTTCGCAATGGATTGAAGAGTTAGAATTCAAGATCTACAAGTTACCCAAGCCAGACCTGACAATCTTTCTCGACGTCCCCCCGGAAGTTTCAGGAAACTTGATCCTTAAAAAAGAGCTAAGGGATTACACCGATAAAAAGAAAGACCTTCACGAAGAAGACGAAAGCTACCTTGAGAAAGTTTATCATGTCTTTAAAAATCTTGCCTGTGAAACGCCAGATTGGATTATAATTGACTGCTTTGAGAACGGTTTATTACTTGGCGAAAATGAGATTTATGAAAAAATCAGAACGGAGCTAATAAAGAGAGATTTTTACAGTTGACTTGACCTATTGAGAAATTTCTACGATTCCAAAGTTAGCTGAGGGCGCGCAGATTTCTGTATGTTAACTAAATATGCGCCCCTAACCCCACCTATATTAGGATGGGGTTTAAATTGCTTGAAATCAATGGCAAGCCATTAAAGCACTGGCAGTGCATCACGATGCCTACAATGGAATGTTTAAGGTCTATAATTATGTAGTAGTTAAGGATGCGCAAATAGGGATCGCATGTATTAGGATGTACCTAGGCCGCACCTCCTGCCCGGAAAGCTGCGTGGTACTCGTCCGGCCAACTCACCCTCCGAGCTCCGAGCATTGAGGACGATGGTGGTCGCGTATTTTTAAGCAGACGCGATCGCCCTTACTGCCAGTTTTTTTTGCGCCAATGAAGCTCTTATCCGAAACCGTTCAAAGCTCAGGTGGTTTAGGCTTTGTACGAAATACCGAGAAACCCAATCGCCCCCCTCGAAAGCTGAGATTTTGTGGGGCCTGCAGCCATCTACGGAAAGGAATTCCGTGATGGCAAAGCGCTATGAACTTAGATGAGATCTGGACTGTGGTTACCGATCTCTTCACCGAACCCGACGGCAGGGAACGGCGACCCCACTCGTGACAATCGGCGCAGAAAACAGTGTTGTTTCTGAGAGCGGGTTACCACACCGGTAGCCGAAGTCTGACTTTAAGAAGCCTAAGTATGCGGCTAAGCGACCATTTCTTTCGGAGCATCAGAGGTTCTCACCGCAGCCACTATGTCGTCTGCAGAATCATGCCTGCCATCAGTAAGCCGTTCCAATTCGAGTTGGAGATTTTTATTTAAAAAATCGTGCTTCAACTCAAACTCAGTAAAAATCTCACTCCATCTAAATGCGTACACTCGATACTCACCAATAAACATCAATCCAGGCTCACCATGATTTTTATGACTCTTTATCTGGCTTTCAATATAACCAGTTGAATCAAATTGATTCCCTATCAAATAAAATTTCCAATCCATATTTGAACCGTTAAACTGATCAATTGATCTAATTACCTGATAATAATCATAAACTTGATCAAACTCTTTCTTGCCCAGTCGTATATTCGTAGGATGCTTTAGCTCTAGAACTATATTTTCTACTATGTTTTGTTTCTTCCCTTGCCTAACAAGAAACAAATCCATTTCTCTGTTTTTGCTCTCGTGATCAACTGTATCCTTACTACCTATACCATGCAGCAAATATGTATATCGGCGTAAAGCTTCTTCAAATTTGGGCTCAGCGGCGGTTAGAAGTTGGTACTCCTCACCTATAAGCCAGTAATTTTTCTCCATCATCTTCTGCAGATGCGGGACTTCTCCGGCATACATATTCGGATCAAATACCAGTTTTTTAAATTCCGCAACAGACTTATATCGATCGCTTATCAACTCAATGGTATTTACTATCGATGACATTTTGGTTGTTTGCAGTTGACGCGCAAAGCGCTCCCTCTCCCCTGAGGACAAATCTATTACACCGTCAAGTATTTTGAATAAATCCTCAACCTCACCACTGTCAACAATTAACGATATAAACCTTATGAAGGTCACCTTTTGAGTAGGGTTCAAGTTGGAAAATATTTTTGGCTCTACCTGATAAAGTTGAGTAATGATCTCTTTCAGATCTTCATGCCGCGCTAGTTCCCAATTATTCTTCGAATTAAATTCAGGAAAGTAGCCTTTAGCCTCGAACTCTTCTACTAGCTTCTTGGCATGATCGACAATGAAAGGTTTACGCTTAGCTCTCAAGAATGAATTAACGCTCTTTATCAGCTCCTTGAATTCTTCAGATTGATCCGTCCGAGGGGATAACAGATCAATTTGCCCGCCTTCCTTCCCAACACTAAAATCTTTGAAGTAATCACTAACCACAAAAACACTATGATAAAACTCATCACCTTTATTATTCAGGGTCGTCGGGCGTGAATACTTAAAGCTACCCACAAGATCTGAACAATAGAATCGGGAGAAGTGGCGATTCAATTTCTTAGACCACCTTACAAACTTAACATCAAAGAGGCAGTCAGCAATATTTAGAGTAAATTCCTCTGAATCTCTAACGAGCGACTCACAGGGTATATCATTGCCATTAATACGAATCGCGAAACCTTGATCTCTTTTCAGCTCCAACAGCCATGCGAAATCCTTAATCAGGTATGAAGTCAACTCATCCTTAATGTAAGACTCGGACAGGCCGATAATATTTTCAAAACTAACACACGTGCCTACCTCTCTACCGGAAACTTTTTCCTCAGAGGAGAAGCTGTAGTTGTCAATGTCATCATCGCTTACTTTTATTTCATACTCATATACTTCATCACCGCTGGCATATCGAGTCCTCCATATTGCTCTTTGTGCAAAATGGAAAAAGGTCAAGCGTCCAAGGCCATTTTTACCATGTACAAGTGAGTGCTGCACCTCAAGATCTCTTTTTTCAGAAGAGAGAATAGGTTTAAACTTATTCTCAACCTGAAGGTGTGGAATTCCCGATCCATTGTCCTGTACAGCGAGATTTTTGACACCCCCCAGATCATCAACTTCGTATCTAACATCAACAGAAGTCGCACCGGCATCAAAGCCATTCCATATATATTCAGCTACAGCCCTATAAGGCTTGATAGCCTTAAGCCTATTTTTAATCCCTTTTGCTTTGACTTCAACTTTGGCCATTATCCCCGCCTTACACTCTCACTAACATAGACAACATAGCAACAACGTTATGTGCGTGCAAATATAGCACCACCTTAAAGTCTTGGCCACACCTACACTTAACAACTACAACTCCGCTATCCTTCTCTAGGCATGTAGAAATACGCACCGCTACATAAAGATGCAATAGAATTGCGGAATTCGATAGTAATTAATCTGTTGGGCGGACAATGTAAATATTCCCCTCGGCTGCTTAAGTTGATCACATCCGGGATGTTCAGAAAGAAGAAAAGGATATTTTTAGGGATAGCCTGGCGATTATTATAATAATTAATCTATTAACATCATATGGTTACCGCACTTTTTCGACTCCTGGTGCCGCACCATACAAAACAAGCCCTCGCAGAAATGCGAGGGCTTTGTTGTTTCTGGGGTATTGATATCCCCTACCCCTGCCTCCGTCGCAACTCGCCAAGACCTAAGCACTCCTTAATTTCGCAAGAAATCCAGGATCGCTTGACTGGTAGCTTCCGCTTTTTCCTCAAGCACCCAATGCCCGGTATTTTGCAAGATCAAGGAATGGGGTTGCGAGGTAATGTGCTGCACTTGCTCGGCCAACGTCTTGCCTCTTGAGTGATCCCCGCCAATGGTGAGCACCGGGAGGGTCAGTTTATTTTCAGCGAATGCCTGATTGTCATTTGCGTCATGCTCTATCCAGGCCGAATAAAGTTTGAAAGCTGCGCCCATGCGCCCTGACCGGGAATAATCGTTCAACAAGGCCTCGCGCACCTCTTGCGTTACCTTGGGATTTCCTGGGTAAACGAACTCATCGAAAAACATGTCCAGGTAAATCTTTTCTTTACCCTTGATCATTTTTTCGGCGGTGCTTCCAAAGAAGCGAAAATGCCACTTGCTCGAGATACCGGTTGCGGGGTTGCCATTAAAAGGAATCTCCCACCCTGGAATACCCGGGATAAAGCCGTCCATTAAGACGATGTGTTTGGTTTCGTATGGATAAAGTGCGCCGTAGGCATAGGCGACAATCAAACCCATGTCGTGCCCCACAACATCAACCCGATTCATCTGCAGTTTTTTAATTAGCTCATGCAGATCCAGCGCCATGTTCTTCTTGTCATAACCACTGGCTGAAATATCCGTTTCTCCGGCGCCACGATAATCAGGAACGACAGGAGTGTAGCCAGCGCGCACCAAGCGCCCCATCACGGCCTCCCAATTCCTCCAGCTTCCCGGAAAGCCATGGATCAGAAGCACCGGTCTTTCACCGTTACCGCTCACCAGATAGTGCATGCGAATGCCGTTCACATCCGCGTATTCACTTCTGAATACTTCACCATCAATGACCATGCCAGGCCCTTCCATCAATGGAATCGTTGCATGCGACTGAGCGGAAGAGGCTGGAAAAGCCAAGATGTCGGAAAGAATAAATTGCCTCATCCTGAAGACCACCTTGAGCCAGATGACTTCTTCCACACCGCGTCCAGACTGAGCAAACCTAGCTTGGATGTATCCACAATAAATTCGCCACTGTCAGGACTGACAGTGGCGACGAGTGGATATCGACGATTTTTCGTAAACGCTTTGCCATTGCCCCATGAAAAGAAGGTTTCAGACCACTGGACTCCAGCCAGTTAGAGGCTACAAGCCAGGTAAAATCTGGATACGCAATTTTGGATTCGCCAGCATCGCGCCACGATTGCCCCTCCTCCAATCGCTGACTACTCTTCAGCGGTCGCTGCCAATTCAGCGACCGGGCGTAGGAAACCCGAAGTAAATCAAGGCGTATCAGCTGCGCCTCGCTTACTATTGCAGGCGCTTTTTTTGTGTCTGCGATATGCGTTATGGCGGCTGTGCGCGGGACACCTTCGGGTGTGCCGGGTGCCTTGATTCCCGGTTTTCCTACCCCGTGCATGGCCGCCACCCAATCCCGTAGGAAAGGACGGTTGCGGCTCTCACAGTCAAGGAGCCAGACAATGCCAAACCCGCAAGACATCAAAACCCCAGGCCTAACCCCCTTCTGCTACCACTCCGACCACCCGCTCTTCCGCGTCAACAGCGGCATACCCATCGGCGAAGCCCTGTCCCACGCTTCCGATCTGCTCCACGTTGCCAAGGTCCTGGCCGAGGACGCGGCGATGATTCGCGGTACGGATCGGTATGCCTGGGCGTCGTGTTATTTGCAGGATATGAGCAAGGCCGTCATCGACGACGTGGTGAAGGTGCTGGAGGCGCCGGGGAGTAATCCTGCTTAAGGGCCGCAGGCCCAATGCTGCCCGCTGGGTCGAGCAGCATTGGGTTTCTTCTGTATGACGGGAACGATTGAAGGGCTGCTTCGCAGCCCAGCGGGAGCAAGCTCCCTCGCCACGGATTTGGGGGCAGAACACGATTACTGACTGCAATGAGTTTGTGGGATTTCTGAATGGGCTGTGTTCCCGCCACCCTGCCCCTGTCCAAACAGTTTGCAACGTATTCATCTAATCAAATCCCCCGCCGATAGCCTCAGATAAGCGCCTGGAATACCGCAAGGCTCCGTTCGCGCTCGACTACACTTTTCCAGAATTCTCCCGCTCCAGGAGCAGTAAGCGATGAAGATCCGCACCAAGGTCATAGGCTCGGGGTTGGTCAGTCTTTCTTTTGCGTTGCTGCTCGGCGGTATCGGGTTGTGGGGCTATCACTCCATGACCGAGGCTCTGGTGCAGAACGAGACCAGCATTTCCGCCATGCGCAAGCACATGGAGGCGGACATGATGCACGACGCCATTCGTGCCGATGTGCTCGCCGCTCTGCTGGTCAAGCCGGGGGATGCCCAGGGGACTAAGGAGGTGCTGGAGGCGTTCGATGAGCATACGCAGCGGATGCGCAAGGTCATCGCCGAAAATGCCGAGGCGAAGTTGCCGGAGGATGTGGCCAAGGCAATTGGCGAGCTCAAGCCACAGGTGGAGACCTACATTGATAAAGCCAAGCAAATAATCAGCAAGGCACTGAGCGGCGCCCAGGATGGCCAGGCGTTGCGGGCGGAGTTCGACGGGGCGTTTTCGGCGTTGGAGGAGCGCAACGAGGCAGTGAGTGAACTGATCGAGAACCAGGCGCAGTCATCCCGCGAGCATCAGGACGGCAGCATTCAGAGCTCGGAGCGTTGGCTGATCGTGACGTTGCTGGCCACCTGCGTGGCGCTGGCGCTGTTGTCGTGGAGCCTGCTCAAGGCGGTGCTTACACCGCTGAACAAGATCATCCTCAATACCCAGGCGATTTCCCAAGGGGATCTGCAGCGCTCCATGGGCACGCAAAGCAAGGATGAGCTGGGCCAGCTGCAAGGCGTGATCGAGCAGATGCAGACCAATCTGCGGCAGATGATCGCCACGATCCGCGGCCAGAGCGATGAGTTGCACGGCACGTCCCGGAACCTGGGCGATACGGCGCGGCAGATTGTCTCCAGTGCCGACCAGCAGGCCCAGAGCGCGACCAGTATGGCGGCGAGCATGGAGCAGATGATGGCGAACATCAGCCAGATCCATCAGCACGCCGATAGCGCCCGGACGATTTCGGCGCAGTCCGAACAATTGGCGAGCAGCGGCGGCCAGGTAATTCTCGGGGTGGTGGAAGGCATGAATCGGATCGCCGAGGTGGTCAACCAGTCCTCCAGCAAGATCACCGCGCTGGATGCCTCGTCCGAGGACATCCATTCCATCATTCAGGTGATCAAGAGCATCGCCGAACAGACCAATTTGCTGGCGCTCAACGCCGCCATCGAAGCCGCCCGCGCCGGTGAAGCGGGCCGTGGTTTTGCGGTGGTGGCCGACGAAGTGCGCAACCTGGCGGCGCGCACCACCCAGTCCACCCAGGAAATCACCGCGATGATCGAACGCATCCAGTCCAGTGCACGGGATGCGGTGGCGAACATGCAGGCGTGTGTCAGCCGCGTGGACGAAGGCGTCAACCTGGCCCAGCAGGCCGGGGTGTCCATCAGCGAGATCCGCACCGGTGCCCGGCATGCGGCCGAAGTGGTGGAGGAAATTTCCCAGACCATTGCCGAGCAATCCAAAGCCAGTGATGAAATGGCCCAGCGGGTGGAGTCGATTGCCGAGCAGTCCCGCGAGAACACCCGTTCGATTCACAACCTGACGCAAACGGCGGATCAATTGAACGATGCGGCGGGATCGATGCAGGCTTCGGTGCAGCAGTTCAAGATTTGATCGAATACCCGTGGCGAGGGAGCTTGCTCCCGCTGGGCTGCCTAGCAGCCCTTTTCAAACCTCGCTCACCTCGAACACAAACGAAATCTCCCGCTTCTGGGCACTCCAGACGTAGCGAATATGCTTGCCTTGCACCGGAATCGAAACCGCCGGCGGGCGAAACGCGGCCACGCATTCGTGACCCGGCAGGCGGACGCTGTTGTACAGCAACCCCCAAGACAAGGTTTCCCGCAGCTGCCGGGCGAACACCTGGGATGGGCCGTAGGCCGTAGGGTCCGGGTTGTGGAGGTGGGGGTAGTCGTGGCGAATGTCGTGCAGGGGTTTGACGACCTTGTTGACGTAGGTGCGCATGGTCAACTCCAGGTCCGGCTCATTGGTCGCCCCGAGGAATCGCGCCTGGTGGTAGCAGGTCTCGGCGATGGCGGCTTCCTGGCTGCTGGCGGCGTAGTAGACACCGAAGGTGCCGTCGCTGAAGCGGCTGCTTTTGCCGATGTGGGTAAACGCCGCCATCACCGGCGAGGAGCCGGGCCCGGAAACGCGATCCTCGGGGCGGACCCGGGACAGTACGCCGGCCTGTTCCATCAGCCGATCGTTGGTCAGCGCTTCCAGGGCGTAGGCCGTGGGCAGGTCTTCCGGGTCGAGTACGTCTTCAAACAGCGAAATCGGTGGGAAGCTGCTGTTGACGATCCGATAGGCCCGTTTCCATTGCGGGTCCGCCAGGGGTGGCATCATTAACCGCGCACTCCGTCCAGGTATCGCCGCACATCGGCGATGTCCACCACCCGCCCGGTCAACATGTAGGACAGCGCCGACTGGCCATTGAACGGTGCCGCGGTATTCGGGCTGCTGACCCACTGATAGGCACGGTCCCGGCTATTGCTGAAGATAATGCTCAGCGCCTTGTGGATACCCATGAGGTAGGAAATGCGCTCCAGCGTATCGCGAGGCAGCCTCACGTTCTCCGGCAACTGTTTGTATTTGTAGAAGGTTGTGTTTCCCACCTTACCCAACAAGGTGCGCTGCTGCTCGACGCTGCAGCCCCAGAGCGCCATGAGGTTGAAGAAAAACTTCAACGCGACTCGACCCGCATCCGGGGAGTCCAATTGCTGCTGCGCGTTGAGGGTGATGGAGGAAGTCGCCATGGCTTTAGGCTCCTTTTTAGCGGGGTGGTGTTTAGAGGATAGTACACATATGGATTATTTTTAAGTTTTTATTCGCAAACGGACTCTAGCGACACTCTATTTGAACCCATTCGGCATGGCTTTCCAGGCCAACAAACGCAACCAAGTTCCCACTAATGGGTCTTGGCCAGCATCCACTGGGCAAAAGCCCCAAATCCCGCATAAGCTCCAACCATCGCCTCCCGGCGCTTTTCGGCACAAAATCGCGACAAGCGTGGCAAGGTGCATGATGATAGCCGGCATGGCCACCTGGCCGGCCCAGGTGCACAACAATAGCGAGCCCACTTAAGCAGAGGGCATTACCTCATGGATAGCAGAACCCTACGCAACCTCATGCGTATCGTGCAGACCGGCTCGTTGTCGGCAGCGGCCGAGCATTCGTGCCTCACGGTGCAGGCGTTGGCGGCGCAGTTGAACAAGGTCGAGGAACAGTTCGGTTTCCGCTTGTTCCGACGCTCGAACAAGGGCCTGACGTTGACGAGCCAGGGCTCGGAACTGACCCCCTTCATGGATCAGGTACTGATTGCCACCCGGCAATTGGAAGAAAAAGTCGCGGCACTCAAGACTCCGCGACAGCGCACGCTCCGGGTGGCGCTCAATACCACCCTGCCGGCGGAATTCAACCGACGGATGATCGATCGATTGATCGCCGTGTTCCCCCAGTATCAATTGGAATTCAGCTACGCCGAGTCGATGGAGAACCTGAGCAAGCTCAGGAACGAAGATTTTGACCTGGCGATCCTGATTGGGCAGCAACAGAGCGGTTTTACCAGCATTGCCATGCCGGATGTGCAGGTGCGGGTGGTTGGCGCCCATTGTGGCGACGAAGACGACTCCCTTGGCCTGCTCGGTGACAAGTTTCAGGTGCGTCCGGCAGAAGAGTGTCCGTATTCCCGCAGCTTCCTGCGCTTTCTCGACGCTGGCCTGGGTGAATACGGGTCGAGCCAGCGCATGGTGTATTCCTGCAGTGAGACGCTGACATTGTCGTTGATCACGCAACTCGATGGCTTGGGGCTGGTATCCCGGGAGGCGGCGCTGCGCAACGGCCTGGCGATTTTCCCGGACTTCGAGGATTTCCTCGAGGTTCGCCTGGCGGTGAACAATCCGGAGTTGTCTGGCCAGGCGCTGCACGATGTGGTGGACCTGACGCTACAGGAACGAACCGAGCGCGATGTACGCCGCCGTGCCCAGCGCCACACTGAGAAACAGGTTACGGCTGAAATACGCACATAACAGCGTCGGAATCGCGGCATAAAACTCAGGGCGGTCGAGTTGTATCTGCTGGTCCTTGATCAATAACGGGGTCAGGCTGATGGCAGCGACGATCGCCACTGGCAGGTATTCCAGGGCACGGGCGACGAAGGGCGGCCAATGCTCGGTATTGACCTGCAACGGCAGGGCACGTGGCAGGAAGGTCACGGCCATCATCAGGACCACGACCAGGATCAGGAACGTTTGGTCAGGCATACGCCCACCCCGCAGCCAACGAACGTGGCAATGAAGACATTGAACGGCGAGCTGCCCAGCAGGCTCAGCCCGCCCATGCAGACGACGGCCGCCAGGGCCGCGATCAGTTTGTTGCGGGTGTCGCACAACGAAACCAGCACATAGAGCATCATCGCGGTCAGCGCATAGTCCAGCTGGTATTTGATGAGGTGCGCCGCGTATTGCGCGCACACCGCGCCCAGCAAGCCACCGAGCACCCAGGACGTATGGCAGAACAGGTTGAAACCGACCAGGTAGCGCACGCTCACCGGCGCCCCGCTGCCGAGCTTGACGCTGTGGAAAGCGAATGACTCGTCCGTCAACCCTGCCGCGTAGCACCAGCGTTCGAAACGACTGAGCCCCAGCGCACGCAGGGCCTTGGCCATGTAGACCGACATCAGCATGTGCCGGGCATTGATCAGGAACGTGGTGAGCACGATGGTGGTCAGTGACGCACCGCTGGAAATCAACGCCAGCGCCGCGAATTGCGAAGCACCCGCGTAGACGAACAGGCACATCGCCACCGGCAACCACAGGGGCAGCCCGGCGTTGACCGCCATCAGACCGAACACAAACGAAACCGTGAAATAACCCGCTACCACCGGACTGGCTTCAGCAAAGGTACGCGAGGCTTGTGGTTCGACCGCCAGCGGCTGGCTGGAAGTCTTGTTCATAAATCCCTCTCGAAGGTGATTTCACCCCGGGGTTCACAGAACCCCTGGGCGGCCCAGAAACGCTTGCCGGCCAGATTAGCATCGTCGACGAAAAGGAACATGCGCAGCACGCCTACCCGCTTCATGTCAGCCGATGCGGCCTCCACCAGGCGCTGGCCCAGGCCTTTGGTGCGATGCTGCGGGCTGACCGCCAAGTGATTGATCGTGCCACGGGTACCGAGCATGCCGCCGATCACCGCGCCCACCACGTCACCGCTCGCATCGATGGCCAGGTACGCGGTGGTGGTGTCCTGCAACAACACACCGCGCAAGAATCGGGCGTCCTGCCATTCACAGAACGACACTTCGTCGAAACCGCGAAAGAACCGCTCCAGTCGCTCGGCGTCCCGGACCATGGCCCGGCGCAACAGGACTTGCTGCACCGGGTCGTCCATGGGTTCGAGCCGTTCAGCGAACAATGTCGAAAGCGGTCCCGGGCCGCGAGAAGGAAATGGCCAGGATCTGCCGGTACGCCATGTCATGGCTATGGATATTGCGCGCCGGGGTCACGTAGTGGCGCATGTCGCGGTCCAGGAAGAACGTGGTGTCGAGGATGTCCTCGTAGGTCGTCGCCGCCAGTTGTTCTTCCTGGGCGCTGTACAAACGGCTCTCCGCACCCGCCACATTCTGGCGCCCCCAGAAGTGCACGCCGCTGAACGGATAGCCGTCGCAGTGAATCCCTTCGGGGGTGATTTCCAGTTGTTTGCCCGGCTTGATCTCGATGCGGATCTGATGGATCTGGCACTGCCAGATTTCATCGTGCAAGTCCTGGGGCAGGACGTTCTTGTACACCTCGAAGTCTGTATCGATCAGGCTGCGCATCACCGGCGAATTGATCACTTCGTTGGAGAAGTCCTGGAAATGACGCTCCAGTCCACCGACATAGCTGTTGTTGGCCTTGGACTGAACGTAGGCCCGGTGTTCGAGCTGCTTGAGCTCTCGGGTCGTAGGGTTGTATTCGAAGTCGCTGTAGCGGCGAAAACGCATGCCTGACTCGGCCTGGCCGTAGTAACTGTCAGGCTCCATGTTTTCCCAGCTTTTGGTCAGCCGGACGAAATCGCCGAAATGACCGTAGAGGTTGAAGTCCCCACCGCGAACGTTGACGTATTTGTCACGTCTCAGCGCTTCGCCCACTTCCCTGTTCAGAACGATCATTTTTCATAGGTCTCCACTGCATTGAGCGGCCTAATCTAGTAGGTGCAGGATTTACGTCCATGAGAAAGTATTTGAGGCATTTCAAGCGACGCTTGAAACGGAGGGCAACATTGCATTAGTACGACTTTTTCTCGGGAAAACAGGCTGTTTCAGTAGTTTTTCTTGCGCAAAAAGCCAAAAGAACCCGAGTTTGGCATCGCAACGCTATTCACTTCAGGCAGGTATGAATCAGTTGTGACGAGGGAGCTTGCTCCCGCTGGGCTGCGCCCTGTAGACGCTGTGTAGGAGCTGTCGAGTGCAACGAGGCTGCGATCCTTCCCCAGACACTTGAGTCCCAAGCGAAAGATCAAAAGATCGCAGCCTTCGGCAGCTCCTACGGCCAGCGGGAGCAACACTGCCCCTCGCCACGGTTTTACAAGCTCGTAACCCGTCCAGGCATCAGAAGACGCTGATCGGGTAATCCACGAACACCCGCAGTTCATTGCCGCTGACGTTGTATTCGCTGGACTTCTGCGACACCCGCAACACGGAGCTGCGCAACCTGACGCTCAAGTCCTTGGCCGGGCCGCCCTGGACCACGTACTTGAACTGGTTGAAGATCTCGCGCTCGGTACCGCCTTCGCTAGTGGACGTGGTGATGTTATCGCCACGCACATAAGCGACGTTGTAGGTCAGGCCCGGAACGCCGAAGGTGGTGAAGTCCAGGCCGTAGCCCAACTGCCAGCTGCGCTCATCCTCGGCGTTGAAGTCGGACCAGTAGGAGTTGGCCAGGTAGATCGTGTTGCCGCCGTCACCCACACGATTCTGCCCGCGCTGATAGCCGCCGTAGGCGTAGCCCAGGTTGCTGTCGCCGGTGCTGCGCTGGTGAGCGAGCGTAAAGCTGTGCGGGCCGGTGGCGAAGGTGGCGGCCAGGCTCCAGATCTTGTTGTCGTCGCCGGTGACGTTGTTTTCGCGAACGTAGCTGTTGTCCAGCTTGGTGCGATAACCGTTGAAGTCCAGAGTCAGGGACTGATCCTTGGCCAGCGGGAACACGTAGTTGGCGTTCACGTATTGCTTCTTCAATACGTCCTCGACATCCGAGGCGTAGAGCGAAGCCTTGAACTGCTCGGTGAACTGGTAGCTGCCGCCCAATACGTTGATCGACTTCAGGCCACCGCTGTCACGGCCTTCGGCGCTCTTGCGCGATTCGGCGGTGAAACGGCCGGCATTCAGTTCCAGGCCCTTGATCTCCTTGGAGGTGATCAGCGTGCCGGTGTAGCTTTCCGGCAGCAGGCGCGAGTTGTCATAGCTCAGCACCGGCAGGGCCGGCATCTGGTCACCGTAGGCCAGTACGGTATTGGAAACGCGGAACTTGACCGCGGCACCGAACTTGGACAAGTCATCGGCCGCGTTGCCGCTGTCGCCTTGCTTGAAGAAGTCGATGCCTTGCGCACCGCTACGACCTTTGCCGCCGTCCAGACGCAACGCGTACAGGCCGAAGGCATCTACACCCACGCCCACCGTGCCTTGGGTGAAACCGGACGAGAACGTACCGATGGCCGCCTGGCCCCATTCGGCCTTGTCCTCGTTGCCGTCTTTATAGTCGCGGTTGATATAAGCGTTGCGCAACAGCACTTTCAAGCTGCTGTCTTCAACGAACCCCTTTGACTCCGCCTGGTCGTTGGCCATGGCGTGTGTCGTGCTCAAGATCCCCAGTGCGATCAAACTAATGCGCTTGTTCAACATGATTATTTTCCTTGTACGGGTTGATACGCACCGCGGCGAGCAGCCGAAATGGCGCTTTCTGCGCTCTTTTTCGGACTCTTGCTCCTGAAAATAATGAAAAGGCCCGCCCACTTCTGATCGTGTCGGGCCTTTTTATTATTTAAGAGTCATGGCTGTCAGCCACAGGCGTAGGGCGAATCCTAGTCGCGCCCTCAACAGTGTGTCAATTTCGTGAATCGTCTGTAATCAGGCGAAAAACATCTAAGATTCGATCAAAACGAACAGCCGTCCAAACCGCAAGTCGCCGAGGGCGCGCAGGCCTGCTCCCACAGGGATTTTGTGTGAATTCGAAAACCCGCGGGCACAAAAAAAGCGCTGCCATCCCGGCCAGCGCTTTTTATCAATCCGTCGAATTCTATCCTTGCATCACATCCCACAACGCTTCCAGCTCAGCCTCGCTGAACAGGCCCGCGGGGTAACGCTCAACGATCACCCGGCGCGGATCAGGTTCTCTGATCTGACGCGTTCCGTTGGACTTCAACCACTGCGCCAAGGCTTGAAGCGACTCACCATTAACGGCCAAGGGATGGCATGTGCGCTCGCTTGTCATATTCATTCCAGCGCCCTCTCCTGGTTGATGAGCGGCTAATTTATCCAAGGTTTATGACAAAACAACTCAGCTCCATTCCCCGGAACTGCTGCAGATCCGATACAAGAGCTATGCCAATGTATCCACGCCCACCCATGTACAGATACAAAAAAACCCGCGACCCAATCGGGCCGCGGGCTTGCCGGGATGGATCCAAAATCGCCGCCCCAGGGCCGGCGCAGGCGCTATCAGCCGGCTGTTACATCGCCACTCATTTTACGTACGGCGCGGGTTGCTGTTGGGTAAGGCAATGAATATTCCCGCCACCCAGTAACAGTTCGCGCCCGGGCACCATGACCACTTCGTGCTGCGGGAACAGGTTCTGGAGGATGTCCCTGGCCGGTGCATCCAGCGGATCGTCAAAGCTGGGTGCGATGATGCCGCCGTTGACGATCAGGAAGTTCACATAGGAACCGGCCAGTCGCACGGTTGGGTTGCGCTCCTGGGAGCCTTCCACCGCATCCACGCCCGCGCATTCCTCTTCAGTGGCATACATCGGCCCCGGAATCGGCATTTTGTGCACTGTGAACGGGCGCCCCTTGGCGTCAGTGCTGTTTTGCAGCACATCCATCGCCGCATGGCAGCGGGTGTAGTTCGGGTTTTGCGGGTCGTCGGTCCAGGCAAGCAGGACTTCCCCCGGACGCACGTAGCAGCAGAAGTTATCCACATGACCGTCGGTTTCGTCATTGAACAGACCGTCCGGCAGCCAGATGATCTTGTCCACCGCCAATTGCGCGCTGAGCACCGCCTCGATCTGCTCACGACTCATGTGTGGGTTGCGATTGCGGTTGAGCAGGCACTCCTCGGTGGTGATCACAGTCCCTTCGCCATCCACATGGATCGACCCGCCCTCGAGCACAAAACCTTCGGTGCGATAACGCGGGCTGCGTTCGATCTCGAGGATCTTGCTGGCCACTTGCGAATCACGGTTCCAGGGCGCGTACAGGCCGCCGTCAAAACCGCCCCAGGCGTTGAAATCCCAATCGACACCGCGCACTTCCCCGCTGTCATTGATTACGAACGTAGGGCCGGTATCGCGGACCCAGGCGTCGTCGCTGGACATTTCCACCAGGCGGATATTCGGCACGTCGAGGCGCGCCCGGGCATTTTCGTACTGGGCCGCGGACACCGCCACGGTCACCGGTTCAAAACGGGCGATGGCCTTGGCGACCGCCACGTGGGCGGCCTGTGCGGGCTTGCCACCCAGGCGCCAGTTGTCCGGGCGCTCGGGCCAGATCATCCAGACCTGGCTCTGGGTCGCCCATTCGGCCGGCATGTGGAAACCATCCGCGCGCGGAGTGCTGTGCAACGTTGTCATGGGTCATCTCCTGGGCGATGGGCAGTGGCAACTTTATAAACGATAAATATCGACTAATAAAGTCAAAAAAATTAAAACCCAACAAAAAATAGCGATAAACACCGACAAAAATCGATTTAAAAAGTAACGCCAGCCCCTGTGGGAGCGGGCTTGCTCGCGATAGCGGTCGTTCAGCCACATTAATGCTGGCTTGGACACCGTCATCGCGAGCAAGCTCGCTCCCACAGGGGAACAGCTTGACGTTCCAGATCGATTACAGCCCCTCGTCCAATACCTTCGCCAGCATATCGACAAAGAAATCCACACTCTGACGCGTGGTCACCATCGGCGGTTTGATCTTGAGGATGTTCAGATAATCGCCAGTCGGTTGCATGAAGATCCCTAACTCCCGCAGACGATTGCACAGCACCATGGTTTCTTCAGTGGCCGGTTCCAGGGTCTCGCGATCACGGATCAGTTCCACGCCCAGGTAGAACCCGGAACCATGCACCGCACCGACCAATGGATACTGGTCGATCAAGGCCTCCAGTCGAGCCTTGAAGTGCCCGCCAACCACCCGTGCGTTTTCCCAGAGATCGTCTTCTTCCATGACATCCAGCACCGCCATGCCGATCTGGCAACTGACCGGGCTGCCACCGGCCGAGGAGAAGAAGTACCCCTCGGCTTCCAGTGCCTCGGCGATCTCCCGGCGGGTGATGACCGCACCCAGCGGCTGGCCGTTGCCCATGCCCTTGGCCATGGTAATGATGTCCGGCACCACGCCTTGCTCTTCGAAGCCCCAGAAAAACTCGCCCATGCGTCCGTAACCGACCTGCACCTCGTCGGCGATACAGACCCCACCGCGCTCACGCACCATCGCGTAGACATGCTTCAGGTAACCGGGCGGCAGTGCGATCCCACCGGCGTTGCCGTAAACCGGCTCACAGATGAAACCGGCGAGCTGACGCTTGCTCTCGGCAATTTTCGCCAGGTTGTGCTCGACGCTGCGCACGTAGTCCGGCGCACTGCCGGGACCACGGAACTCGCCACGGTAAGTGTTCGGGGCGGTCACCGGGTGCACCCAGTCCGGACGGCTGCTCAGGGCCTGGGGGTTATCGGCGATGGACGTCGACACCGCATCGGCGGCCACCGACCAGCCGTGATAGGCCTCCAGCACACTGAGCATGT
The DNA here is from genome assembly GCF_900101575.1 of Pseudomonas sp. NFACC37-1. Classification (NCBI taxonomy): domain Bacteria; kingdom Pseudomonadati; phylum Pseudomonadota; class Gammaproteobacteria; order Pseudomonadales; family Pseudomonadaceae; genus Pseudomonas; species Pseudomonas sp. NFACC37-1. Next base: position 22,117 of record NZ_FMUZ01000012.1, read on the forward strand.
CCCGTCCGCCGCTGTAGGCCCAGGCCAGGCGAATCGCCAGGTCATTGGCCTCGGTGCCGCTGTTGACCAGGAACACCCGGTCCATGTTGGACGGCGACAGCGCCAGCAGACGCTCGGAGAATTCGGCGATCGCCGCGTAGTGGAAACGTGAGTTGGTGTTGAGCAGCGACCATTGCCGGGCAGCCACCGCCGCCATGCGTGGATGGCCGTGGCCCAGCACGGCGACGTTGTTGAGCATGTCCAGATACGAGCGACCCTGCATGTCGATCAGGTGGTTGCGCCAGCCACGCTCGATGCGCGGCGGATCGACGTAATAATGTTTCTGCGAACGGGCGAAGCTCGCATCACGGCGGGCCAGCAGTGCCTCGGGATCGACCTCCGGCTCGGCATCGCACGCCAGCCCCAACAGCACCGCCGGCGAAGGGCAAAGCGCCTGCCAGGCCAGGGCCCTGGAGGGCGTGCAGAACAGCGGCGGATTCACCTGGGCGCCCCGGCACAACTGGACCTGCAACGGCCCTGTCACGTCACCCAGCACCTGCCCCTTGACCAGCGCCGCCCCGGAATGCAACGGCGACGTCACGCCCCACAAGCGCACGCTCAACTGCGCGCTGTCCAGTTGCAACATACCGTCGGCGGCCTTGTGCACAACCCCGGCGAACGGCGATTCGAGCGGCGTGCCCTGGGGCACACTCAACGCCACGTGCAATGGATAAGTATCGGGTTCGACGGCGCTGTCCGGCCGGGTGCGAGACAAACGGTACTGCCCGTAGCGACTGGCGGCCAGGCCGTGAAGCCCGGCGGCTTCGTCCAGCAGACGCTGGTCGATCCCGGGCTGCTCCCAATTGCCGGCCTCGAAATGCGGGCTCAACACACCCAGGTCGATCAGGGCGAACTCACGCCCCACCAGGGTCGGCAACAGCGGCGCAAAGCCCTCGCTGGCAATGGCCGGCAGGCTGTGGCCGACGGCGGTGAGTATCGCCGCTTCCATCAGTTCGAAGGGCACCGAGTGAGCCACTCGGAAAATCTCCCACTCATGGGCCAGGTTGTCGCGGCTGTATTGGTTGTCCGGGTCGATGGAAACCTGCTGTTCACCGCTGAGCACCAGCACCGCGGCGCGCGCCACGATCAGTGGCCACAGCGCCAACAGCTCCTGATGTTGCAAGGGGTTGACCGCGTGGTAGGCCTTGATCGCCGGCAAGATGAAGAACGGATCGCCGTCGGCGTGATGCAGCAGGGCCGCGCACGTCACCGACAAGTCAGTGATGCGCCAGGTACGGACCAGGTCGCCGAAATCGATGACGCCCTGCAATTGCCACTGGCGCTGGGCGTCGCGCTGCCAGACCACGTTGTCATCGGTGATGTCCATGTGGATCGCCTGCACCGGCAAGCTCGCCTTGAGCGGTTGCAAGCGCCGCTCGGCCTGTTGCGCGACCTCGGCGACCAGATGGCGCCGTTGTTCATCCGCGATGACAGGCAACAGGTACTCGACCAGGGCCGGGGCATGGCGCGCGTCCCATTGCAGGGTGCGCTCCAGGCCCGGGTGGTCGAATGTCGCCAGGGCCAGGTCCATTTCCGCGCACAGGCGGCCCAGGCCCGTTACAAGCTCGGGGGGCAGGTGCTTGAGTTGCGTAAGGGACTGGCCGTCGATGTACTCCAGCAGGCGCATGTGAATCGCTTGGCCGTCGACGTCCAACGTCAACAGGTCCAGCCCGTTGCTGGCGCAAATCACCCGCGGGACTTTTACCGTGTCGTGTCCGGCCAACTGCTTGAGGGCTGCGTGTTGGGCCTGTATTTCCGGGACAGCGTAGTCGCCGTGGCAAATTTTCAACACAAAGCGCCCGCGTTCGCTGTCGACGCGGTAGTTGAGGTCCTGGTTGCTGCCAAGGGGTCGCAGGTCGCCGCTGAGTCCGTAATTCAAGCGCAACAGCACCAGCGCTTGCTCGGCGCTGATCTGTGGGCTTGGCAAACTGGCACGGTGAACCAACGTAGCGAATGGCATACAAGGACCCCTGAGGTGGTTTTGTTCGGATGCCTATCTCGCCACTGAGTCTGAGGATAAGCAACCCCTCTGTTCAAAAATATGCACAGCCCTCCTGAGACGCCGTGTGGGGAGGATGTGTCCGAGGGATATTCGCTTGCGCCACTCCCGCCATGTCGACAAGCTATGCTCCTATGCTTTGTCGTCCCACGGAAAAAGGCTTAACCGGATGCGCATTCTCATCACTGGCGGTGCTGGCTTCATCGGCTCGGCGCTCATACGGCACTTGATTCTCGATACCGAGCACCAGGTCCTGAACCTCGACAAGCTGACGTACGCCGGCAATCTCGAATCGCTGAGCAGCATCGATCACGACAGCCGCTACGAATTCGTCCAGGCCGACATTGTCGATCAAGCGACCGTCAGTGCGGTACTCGCGCAATTCAAGCCTGAAGCCATCATGCACCTGGCGGCCGAGTCCCATGTAGACCGCTCCATCGATGGCCCGGCAGACTTCATCCAGACCAACATCGTCGGCACCTACAGCCTGCTGGAAGCCACCCGCGCTTATTGGCAGGCCCTGGCCGAGCCGCAGAAACGCGCGTTTCGCTTCCACCACATCTCCACCGACGAAGTGTATGGCGACTTGCACGGCGTGGATGACCTGTTCACCGAAACCACCGCCTACGCCCCAAGTTCACCGTATTCGGCGAGCAAGGCGGCGTCCGACCACCTGGTTCGCGCCTGGCAACGCACCTACGGCTTGCCCGTGCTGTTGACCAACTGCTCGAACAACTACGGGCCGTTTCACTTCCCCGAGAAGTTGATTCCCCTGGTGATTCTCAATGCGCTGGCCGGTAAACCGCTGCCGGTCTACGGTAACGGCCAGCAAGTGCGCGACTGGCTGTTCGTCGAAGACCATGCCCGGGCGCTGCTCAAGGTCGTCACCCAGGGCGCGGTCGGCGAGACGTACAACATTGGCGGGCACAACGAGCAGAAAAACATCGACGTGGTGCGCAGCATCTGCGCGCTGCTCGAAGAGCTGGCGCCACGCAAACCCGAAGGCGTCGAGCACTATGCCGACCTGATCAGCTTCGTCCAGGATCGCCCCGGCCACGATCTGCGCTACGCCATCGACGCCAGCAAGATCGAACGAGAACTGGGCTGGACACCTCGGGAAACCTTCGAGACCGGGTTGCGCAAGACCGTGCAGTGGTACCTCGAGAACCTGCTGTGGTGCCAACGTGTCCAGGACGGCAGCTATCAAGGCGAGCGCCTGGGCTCGCTCGACAACAAGGATGCAATTGCATGATGAAAGGCATTGTCCTGGCCGGCGGTTCCGGCACCCGCCTGCACCCGATTACCCTCGGGGTGTCCAAACAGCTCTTGCCGATTTATGACAAACCGATGATTTATTACCCGATCTCGGTGCTGATGCTCGCGGGCATCAAGGACATTCTGATCATTTCCACCCCCCAGGATCTGCCGCAATACCGCAACCTGTTGGGCGACGGCCAGCAGTTTGGCGTGCACTTCAGCTATGCCGAGCAGCCATCGCCCGATGGCTTGGCCCAGGCGTTCCTGATCGGCGAACAGTTCATTGGCAGCGACTCGGTGTGCCTGATCCTGGGCGACAACATTTTCCACGGTCAGTATTTCGGCGAGCAATTGCAGACGGCTATCAACCGGCCAAGTGGCGCGACGGTGTTCGGCTACTGGGTCAAGGACCCCGAGCGATTTGGCGTGATCGACTTCGACTCGGAAGGGCGGGCGATGTCCATCGAAGAAAAACCCACTGCGCCTAAATCCAGCTACGCGGTGACCGGCCTGTACTTCTACGACAACGACGTGATCGAGATCGCCAAGGCCATCAAGCCATCCAAACGCGGCGAACTGGAAATCACCGACGTCAACAACGCCTACCTGCAACGCGGCGACCTGCACGTCGAGCGCTTCGGCCGCGGTTTCGCCTGGCTGGACACCGGCACCCACGACAGCCTGCTGGAAGCCTCGCAGTACGTGCAGACCATCGAACATCGCCAAGGCCTGAAAGTGGCGTGCCTGGAAGAAATTGCCTACCAGCAAGGTTGGGTCAGCCGCGAACACATCCTTGAGCGCGCCCAGTATTTTGGCAAGACCGGCTACGGCCAGTACCTGTTCAAGATTGCCGGAGAAACACGTTGAACGTCATCGCCACCCGCTTGCCAGACGTCCTGATCATCGAACCGAAAGTCTTCGGTGACGATCGGGGTTTTTTCTACGAAAGCTTCAATGCCCGGGCGTTTGCCGAGGCGACCGGCTGCACCCTGCCGTTCGTCCAGGACAACCACTCACGCTCCACCCGGGGCGTGTTGCGGGGCCTGCACTATCAGATCGAACAGGCCCAGGGGAAACTCGTGCGCGTCACTGCCGGGGAGGTGCTGGATATCGCGGTGGACATTCGCCGCAGCTCGCCGACCTTCGGCCAATGGGTCAGCGTTCGCCTGACGGCGCAGAACCATCGACAACTGTGGGTGCCACCAGGGTTTGCCCACGGCTTCGTCGTGCTGAGCGAATCGGCAGACTTCCTCTACAAGACCACCGATTACTACGCCCCCTCGGCCGAGCGCTGCATTCGCTGGGACGACCCGCAACTGGCCATCGATTGGGAGCTGGAAGGTGCGCCGATCCTCTCGGCCAAGGACCAGAACGGCAAGGCCTTGCACGAGGCAGACCTGTTCCCATGAATACCCCCCTGCGCATCCTGATCGTCGGCCGCAACGGCCAGGTTTCCCGGGCACTCCAGTCGCGCCTGAGCGGCATGGGCGAGTTGCTCGTACGCGGCAGCGACCAGCTCGATCTGGCGCAACCGGACGCCCTGCGCGCGCCCATCGAAGCCCTGAACCCCGGCCTGATCATCAATGCCGCCGCCCATACGGCCGTCGACCAGGCCGAGAGCGAACCGGAACGGGCATTTGCCATCAATGCCACGGCACCGGGCATCCTGGCCCAGGCAGCGCTCGACCTGGGCGTCCCGTTGATCCACTACTCCACCGACTACGTCTTCGATGGCCTCAAGCCCGTCCCCTACACCGAGGACGACACGCCCAACCCGCTGAGTGTCTACGGGCGCAGCAAATTGGCCGGCGAACATGCCATCGGCCAGGCAGGCGGCCAGCACCTGATCCTGCGTACCAGTTGGGTGTACTCCACCGAGGGCCGCAATTTCCTGCTGACCATGCAACGCCTGTTGCAGGAAAAACCGCAGCTGCGGGTGGTGGCCGATCAGATTGGCGCACCGACCTGGGCGGGCACCATTGCCGACAGCACCGCCCAACTGATCGAACGCTGGCAGGCCGGTCAACCCGGAGCCTGGGGCACCTATCACCTGACGGCCCGGGGCGAGACCTCCTGGTTCGGTTTCGCCCAGGCCATCGGCGAAAACCTGCTTGAGCGACACAAGCCGTGTGCACTGCTGGAGCCCATTGCGTCCAGCGCTTACCCGACGCCGGCCCCTCGACCGCTGAACTCGCGCCTGGACTGCGACCGCCTGCTCAAGGAATGGGCGGTGAGCCAACCCGACTGGCGAGACGCGTTGCAGCAGTGTCTTGCCGGACAAGCCTGGTAAGGCCTTACAAATAGTATTTGCGAGGCAACTAGGCATAATACGCCTGTCACCACAGGCGCCCGATGCTCATGAATTCCACCCTTCCCCGCAGACCCCGTTGGCGCAGCCTGGCCTTGCTCGCGCTGTGCCTGGCGCCGTTGCTGTGGCCGTTGGAGCATCTGGCCGAACGTTATTACCGCAGTGAACTGGCTGGACAGAACCGCCAGACCCTGGACCTTTACGTCGCCAACCTGTTGGGCACGCTGCACCGCTATGAGGTGCTGCCACAGATTCTCGGCGACCTGCCGGCCTTGCGCGCCGCCTTGTCGGCCCCGGACGACGGTGTGACCCAAGGCAATGCCAACCGGCTGTTGAAAAACATCAGCGCCCAGACCGGCGCGGAAGTCATGTACCTGATGGACCCCACCGGCAAGACCCTGGCGGCGTCGAACTGGGACAAGCACGACAGTTTCGTCGGACGCAACTTCGCCTTCCGTCCGTACTTCATCGAAGCCATGGCCGGGCGCCTGGGGCGCTTCTTCGGCTTGGGTACCACGTCGGCCAAGCGTGGTTACTTCTTCGCCGCCGCCGTGCGCGACCGCGAGAAAGTCATCGGCGTGCTGGTGGTCAAGGTCGACCTCGACCACACCGAAAGCCTGTGGGGCAAGACCCCGGAACAGTTGCTGGTGACTGACCACAATGGCGTGGTCATCCTCACGTCGCGCCAGGAATGGCGATTTCGCGCGACCCGGCCGTTGGGTGACGACGAGCGCAAGGCCATCAGCGCGGTACAGCCTTATCCGACCCGCGACCCCAAGCCGCTGAACCTGGATGCCAACGCCTGGCTGACCCAGACACAATCCATCGAAGAAACCGGCTGGAGCGTGAGCATTCTCGCCCCGCGCACGCTGATCGACCGTCCGGTGCGCACTGTGGTCGCCATCGGCGGCGCGGCTTTGCTGGTCTTGATGCTGTTGCTCGGCTTGATGATGCAGCGCCGGCGCCATTATCTGGATCGGATCGCCTTCGAAGCCAAGGCCCGTCACGAGCTGGAGGGGCGGGTGGCCGAACGGACCAGCGACCTGGAAGGCCTGAACCGGCGACTGCGCCAGGAGGTGCTGGAGCGCGAGCAGGCCCAGCAGGAGTTGGTCCGTGCCCAGGATGACCTGGTGCAAGCCGGCAAGCTGTCGGCCCTGGGCACCATGTCGGCGAGCATCAGCCACGAACTCAACCAGCCGCTGGCGGCGATTCGCAGCTACGCGGAAAACGCCGAGATATTGCTCGACCACCAACGCACCGAGGATGCCCGGGGCAACCTCAAGCTGATCAGCGAACTGACCGGGCGCATGGCCTCGATCATTGCCCACTTGCGCGCCTTTGCCCGCCGCGATCGCCATGCCCCGGAAAGCGTCGCCCTGCAACCGGCGCTGGACGACGCCCTGGCGCTGCTCGCCAAACGCCGGCGCAGCATGGAAGTGGAACTGATCCGCGACTTGCCGGCCGCCACGCTGTGGGTCGAGGCCGGCGAAACCCGCCTGCGCCAGGTACTCGGCAACCTGTTGGCCAACGCCCTCGATGCGCTCACCGAGAAAGGCCCGCCACGCAGACTCTGGCTCAGCGCCCAGGCCACCGACACCGGCGTCAACCTGTACATCCGCGATAACGGCCCGGGGTTTTGCATGGAAGCCCTGGGCCGCGCCGGTGAGCCCTTCTACACCACCAAGACGCGCACCCAAGGCCTTGGCCTGGGGCTGGCGATCTGCGACACCCTGATGCGCGCCTTCGGCGGCGAACTGTCGTTCGCCAACCACAAGGAAGGCGGCGCCCTGATCACCCTGAAGCTGCGCGCCGGCGCGCCCGGGGTGAGCCTGCAACCGTCCGAGGACCGAAGTGTATGACCATCGACAACCGGATTGAGGTGGTGCTGATCGATGACGATCCCCATCTACGTCAGGCCTTGAGCCAGACCCTCGACCTGGCCGGCCTGAAGATCCTGCCCCTGGCCGAAGCCAAGGGCGTGGCCGGGCAACTGCCCCGTGACTGGCCGGGGGTGGTGGTCAGTGATATTCGCATGCCGGGCATGGATGGCCTCGAACTGCTGGGCGAACTCCACGCCCAGGACCCGGAACTGCCGGTGCTGCTGATCACCGGCCACGGCGACGTGCCGCTGGCGGTGCAAGCGATGCGCGCCGGGGCCTACGACTTCCTGGAAAAACCTTTTGCCAGCGATCATCTGCTCGACAGCGTACGCCGCGCCCTGGCCTTGCGCCGCCTGGTGCTGGACAACCGCAGCCTGCGCCTGGCCCTGAGCGATCGCCACGAACTCAGCGCCCGCCTGGTCGGCCAATCGACTCCGATGCTGCGCTTGCGCGAGCAGATCGGGGCACTGGCCGCCACCCGCGCCGACGTGTTGATCCTCGGTGAAACCGGTGCCGGCAAGGAAGTGGTCGCCCGTGCCTTGCACGACCTCTCAAGCCGACGCAATGGCCCCTTCGTGGCGATCAACGCCGGAGCCCTGGCCGAGTCGGTGGTGGAAAGCGAGCTGTTCGGCCACGAGCCCGGTGCTTTTACCGGCGCGCAGAAACGCCGTATCGGCAAATTCGAGTTCGCCAATGGTGGCACGCTGTTTCTGGATGAAATCGAAAGCATGAGCCTGGATGTCCAGGTCAAGCTGCTGCGCCTGCTGCAAGAGCGCATGGTGGAGCGACTGGGGGGCAATCAACAGATCCCGCTGGATATCCGCGTTATCGCCGCGACCAAGGAAGACCTGCGCCAGGCCGCCGATCAGGGGCGTTTCCGCGCCGACCTGTATTACCGCCTGAACGTCGCGCCGCTGCGCATACCGCCGTTGCGCGAACGGGGCGAGGATGCGCTTATGCTGTTCCAGCATTTCGCCAACGAAGCCAGTACTCGCCATGGCCTGCCGCCCCACGAATTGCAGCCGGCGCAACGGGCGTTGCTGCTGCGCCATAGCTGGCCGGGCAACGTCCGTGAACTGCAGAACGCCGCCGAACGTTTTGCCCTGGGACTGGAACTGGCCCTGGACAACAGCGCGCCAGACGGCAGCCCCGGCGCACCGGTGGAACTGGTCAGTGGCGGCTTGAGCGAGCAGGTGGAAAATTTCGAGAAAACCCTGATCGCCGCCGAACTGGCGCGCCCCCACAGCTCGGTGCGCAGCCTGGCCGAAGCCCTGGGCATTCCCCGCAAGACCCTGCACGACAAGTTGCGCAAGCATGGCCTGACCTTCGGCGACAGCAGCCAGGGTTCGGCCGATGAGTCCGATTGAATAATCGTCATTTCCCCGTCAAGCAAGAGGCCCCGCAATGAACCGCGACAGCCGTTACCTGGAATCGATCCTGCACCACGACATCCCCTTGACCCGGGACATGGGCCTCAAGGTGCTCGATTGGCAGGCTCGGCAACTGCGCCTGTTCTTGCCGCTGGCGGCCAACGTCAACCACAAGAGCACCATGTTCGGCGGCAGCCTGTATTGCGGCGCCGTACTGGGTGGCTGGGGCTGGCTGCACCTGGCCCTGCGCGAGGAAGGCATCGAAGACGGGCATATCGTGATTCAGGAAGGGCAGATCAGCTATCCACTGCCAGTGACCCGCGATGCGACGGTTGTCTGCGATGCGCCCGAGGAAAAGCTGTGGCAACGCTTCCTGGCCACGTATCGGCGCTATGGCCGGGCGCGGCTGGCGTTGCAGACGCAAGTGTTGAACAGCGGGAGCGAGGACGGGGCAGTGCAGTTTGAGGGGCAGTACGTGTTGCACCGCTGACTTTGGAAAACACCGCAAAACCTGTGGCGAGGGGATTTATCCCTGTTGGGGCGCGAAGCGGCCCTGTTTTCCAGGGGCTGCTGCGCAGCCCAACGGGGATAAATCCCCTCGCCACAGAGGATCGGAGGCGGCTTAAGAGCTGGCCAGTTCCAGTAACTTGCCCCGCCACGGCGCTTTGGCCGGCAACGCCAGGAATGACGTATTCAACAGCGACTCCCGCGGTGGATAGCAGAACGTTTCACCGCTCAAGTCCAACACCTCGCCACCCGCGCCTTCCAGCACACCCTGGGCGGCGGCGGTGTCCCACTGGGAGGTCGGCGCCAGCCGGGGATAACAATCCGCCGCGCCTTCGGCCACCAGGCAAAACTTCAACGAACTGCCAATACTGGTCAGTTGCAGCTCGCCCAGGCTCTCGCTCAAGCCCTCCAGCAAGCGTTCCTGCGCCGGGCTGGTATGCCGGCGACTGGCGACCACGGTGAACGTTTCGCCCGGCGCCAATGCATCACGAACCGCGATAGGCAAAGGCACACCGCCCTTGTCGCCACGCCAGGCACCCAACCCGGCGCCGCCGACGTAAAAGCGTCCATTGGTCGGCATCGACACCACACCGAACACCACGCGGCCCTGTTCCACCAAGGCGATATTGACGGTGAACTCCTCGCTGCCGGAGATGAACTCCTTGGTGCCGTCCAACGGGTCCACCAGCCACCAGCGTTGCCAGCCGGCACGTACGCTTTGGGCGATATCGGCATCCTCTTCGGAGAGAATCGGAATATCCGGGGCCAGCGCCGTCAACCCGGCCACGATCACATCATGAGCCGCCATGTCCGCGGCAGTCACCGGCGACTCGTCGGCCTTGTGGTTGACCTGTACGTTGGCGCGCCAGAACGGCAGGATCGCTTCACCGGCCCGGAGCGCCAGTTCGACTACCGGAGCCATCAACGGATGAGGGAAAGTCATGACAGGAACGCTCCACGCTGGGCCAGCAGGTCACGGGCCAGGTACAGCGCCGCCAAGGCCCGGCCCTCGGTGAATTGCGGGTTCTGCGCCAGGGCCGAGAGCTCACGCAGGTTGACCTTGTCCACACCCATCGGCTCGGGTTCGTCGCCCTCCAGCCTTTCCTCATACAGATCGGTAGCCAGCACCACCTGGATCTTCTGGCTCATGTAGCCAGGGGACAGCGATAACTCGGTCAGGTGTTCCAACTGTCGCGCGCCGAAGCCGGCTTCTTCCTTGAGCTCCCGCTCGGCCGCCGCCAGCACATCTTCCCCTGGCTCGATCAAGCCCTTGGGCAGGGACAGTTCGTAGGCATCGGTGCCACCGCAATACTCTTCCACCAGCACCGCGTGGTCGGCGTCGAGCATCGCCACGATCATCACCGCGCCGTAGCCCGCACCGTTACTCGCCAGTCGTTCATAGGTACGCTCCACACCGTTGGAAAACCGCAATTTCAGTTCTTCCACACAGAACAGGCGGCTGGTAGCGACGATCCGGCGATCGAGTATGGTGGGTTTCTGGCGCATAAACGGCTCCCTGGGCGATAGCGGGCTACTATACCCGGCCTATTCTGATTGTTTGTGTCGGATATCCGATTACCGCTGGAGAAGTTTTATGGCCTTGCTGCCCTGGCATGAGATCGATACGGTCCTACTGGACATGGACGGCACCCTGCTGGACCTGCATTACGACAACCATTTCTGGCTCGAACACCTGCCCCAGCGCTACGCCGAACTGCATGGCGTGAGCCGGGCGATGGCCGAGATGGAACTGCAACCCCTGTTCGAGCGCAACGCCGGCCAATTGCAGTGGTATTGCCTGGATTTCTGGAGCACTGAACTGAAGTTGCCGGTGCGCGAACTGAAGTTGGAAACCGCCCACCTGATCGCCTTGCGCCCGGACGCCGATACGTTCCTGGGGGCAATCCAACGGGCCGGCAAACGCGTGGTGATGATCACCAATGCCCACCGCGATTCGTTGTCCTTGAAGCTGGAACGCATCGAACTGGCCCCCTACTTCGAGCGTTTGATCAGTTCCCACGACTACGGTTTCCCCAAGGAAAATCCGCAATTCTGGGACGCGCTGCAAGCCGACCTGAATTTCGACCCGGCCCGCAGCCTGTTCATCGACGACACCCTGCCAGTGCTGCGCAGCGCCCGGGACTTCGGCGTGGCGCACCTGCTGGCCGTGAGCGAGCCGGACAGCCGCAAAGGGCCAAAGGACACGGGGGAGTTTGACGCGTTGGGGGATTATAGGGACTTGATTGCCGGGCTTTGAGGCTGTTGTGGCGAGGGGATTTATCCCCGCTGGGCGCGAAGCGACCCTGTTTTTTGGGGCTGCTACGCAGCCCAGCGGGGATAAATCCCCTCGCCACAGGTAAGGCTACTCAGGAATACGCAGCACCTGCCCCGGGTAGATCTTGTCCGGATGCGACAACATCGGCTTGTTGGCCTCGAAGATCTTGTTGTACTTGTTCGCGTCGCCGTATTCGGCCTTGGAGATGGCGCTGAGGGTGTCGCCCTTCTTCACCGTCACGAAACGCGCCGCCTTGGCCACCGGGCCCGTCACGGTGATCTGGTCGTCGACACTGCCAACGCCAGCGATATTGCCCACCGCCAACAGGATCTTTTCCTTTTCTTCCTGGCTCGCTACTTCACCGGTGACGGTGACTTTGTCGCCGTCGATGGTCGCCTGAACATTCGGATTACCCAGGCCGACCTTTTCAATATGCTCTTTCAGTTGCTCGCTGGCATTGGCATTGCCGGGGGTCAGCAGGTCGATCAGCTTTTCACCGGCTTCCTTCACAAAGCTAAAAATACTCATGGCACACGCTCCTTGATTTAAATGTCCAGACGCAAAGACTAGACCAGGCGAGACGAACCCGGTTCCCAGCCGACCAATGACCCCGCCACGCGCAAGCGCTAGAATCCGGATCTTCCCGCGCCCTGGAGCGAAGATGGACATCAAGCAGCTGAAATTTCTCATCGCGCTGGACGAAACCCGTCACTTCGGCCAGGCCGCCGCACGCTGCCATATCACCCAGCCGACGCTGTCGATGCGCCTGCGCAGCCTGGAAGAAGAACTCGACCTGCCGCTGGTCAACCGCGGCCAGCGCTTTGAAGGTTTCACCGCGCCGGGGGAACGGGTGCTGGCCTGGGCGCGCACGGTGCTGGCGGCCTATGACGGGCTGCAGGCCGAAGCGGCGGCCTGTCGGGGCAACCTGGTGGGTACGCTGCGCCTGGGCGTGGTGCCGTTGTCGGACTTCGACCCGCTGGCGATGATGCAGCGCTTGCACACCGAGCACCCCAGCCTGCGTTTCGAATTGTCGTCCCTGAGCTCCGAACGCATCCTCGAACAGTTGGCGAACAACCGCATCGACCTGGGCGTTTCCTACCTGGAACGCCTGGACAACGAACGTTTCGAGGCCCTGCCCTTCAGCCCCACCCGCATGGGCCTGCTTTACGACCAGCGTTATTTCTTTTTCGGTGAACAACCGCTGAGTTGGGAAGCCCTGATCGAACTGCCCCTGGGCATGCTCACCAGCGGCATGCATTTTCGCCAGTCCATCGACCACAACTTCCACAGCCGGGGCCTGACGCCCCAACCGCTGTTGCAAACCGACGCGGTGCACCAATTGTTACAAGCTGTGCACGGCGGGCTGTGTTGCGCGGTGATGCCCCTGGACAGCGGCCTGGACGTCCTGACCGAGGACTTGCGCATCCAACCCATTGAAAACGCCCAGACGCTAGTCCCGCTGGGCCTGATCATGCGGCGCGGTGCCCCCCGCTCGGCGTTGGCAGAGGCCTGTTTTGCCCTCTACCAGAAATCAGCGACGACTTCTTGATCGACGTCATCTATTGGAAGATCAGTAATAGCGATTAGACGTGGCAGATTGCCGCATTTAGTCTTAACACTATTCCTACTTTCAGTGATGCCCATGAACGACAAGCCTCCGGTCAGTCCAGCGCCAGCGATGGAAACATCCACGCCGGTCGCCAGCCAGAGCTATCGCTACTGCAATCTGGACCACTCTCAATCGGACAGCACCGCGCTGGCCGAGGAAGTGGCGCTGGCGATTGCCTATAACGGCATCAGCCAGGCAGTCATGCTGGTCACCCCCACCGACCTGGAAGACTTCATCGTCGGTTTCAGCCTCGGCAGCGGCATCATCGAAGATTCATCGGACATCTATGACCTGCAACTGAGCGGCACGGGTGCTGCGCACTATGCCCAGGTGACCATCGCCAACCGCGCCTTCTGGAACCTCAAGCAGCAACGCCGGCAGTTGGCGGGCACCAGTGGCTGCGGATTGTGCGGCGTGGAAGCGGTGGAACAGGCCTTGCCAAACCTCAAGGTGCTGCCCGGCGCCCCCCTGCCCGCGGCGCAATGGCTCGATGGCCTGCGTGACCGTATCAGCCAGTTCCAGCCCCTGGGCCGACATTGCGGCGCCGTACATGCGGCGTTGTTCATGAACGCCCAGGGTGAATTGCTGCTGGGCCGCGAAGACATTGGCCGGCACAACGCCCTCGACAAGCTGATCGGCGCGTTGATCCGGCAACAGGTTCCGGTGGCCGGTGGCGTGGCGATCGTCACCAGCCGTTGCAGCCTCGAACTGATCCAGAAAGTACTGCGCGCCGGCATCCAGACCCTGGTCAGCCTGTCGTCGCCCACGGGCCTCGCCGTGCAGTGGGCCCGCCAACACAACCTCAACCTCATCCACCTGCCGCAAAAAAGTGCGCCGCGGGTCTACAGCCCTGCGATGGAGAAACAAGCGTGAGCAATCATCAACAAGCCGACCAGAAACCCGTACCGCGCTACAAGCCCTACAAGGGCCCGGCCGGTGGTTGGGGTGCGCTGATCAGTGTCGCTCAGGCCTGGTTGACCAGCGACAACGCGCTGAAAAACATCCGCATGATGCTCAAGACCAACCAGAATGGCGGTTTTGACTGCCCTGGCTGCGCTTGGGGTGACTCTCCGGAAAGCGGCATGGTCAAGTTCTGCGAGAACGGCGCCAAGGCCGTGAACTGGGAAGCCACCAAGCGCCGCGTCGACGGTGCTTTTTTCGCCAAGCACAGCGTGACCTCGCTGCTGGAGCAGAGCGACTACTGGCTCGAATACCAGGGTCGCCTGACCGAGCCGATGCGCTACGACGCCGAAACCGACCGCTACAAGCCCATCAGTTGGGAAGCGGCGTTCGCCCTGATCGGCAAGCACCTGCAAGGGCTGTCCAGCCCCAACCAGGCCGAATTCTATACGTCGGGCCGGGCCAGCAACGAAGCGGCCTACCTGTATCAGCTGTTCGTGCGCGCCTACGGCACCAACAACTTCCCCGACTGCTCGAACATGTGCCACGAAGCCAGCGGCGTAGCCCTGTCCCAGAGCGTAGGCGTGGGCAAGGGTACGGTGACGTTCGACGACTTCGAGCACGCCGACGCGATTTTCGTCTGGGGACAGAACCCTGGCACCAATCACCCGCGGATGCTCGAGCCACTGCGCGAGGCGGTGAAACGCGGTGCCCAAGTGATCTGCATCAACCCGCTCAAAGAGCGTGGCCTGGAGCGCTTCCAGCACCCGCAGAGCCCGATCGAAATGCTCACTAACGGCAATAAGCCGACCAACACCGCGTATTTCCGCCCGGCCCTGGGCGGCGACATGGCGATCTTGCGCGGCATGGCCAAGTTCCTGCTGCAATGGGAGCGTGAGGCGCAGAACAGTGGCGCGGCGTCGGTCTTCGACCATGCATTCATCAATGAACACAGCACCAACGTGCTGGATTACCTGGCGGCGGTCGACGATACGCCGTGGGAACAGATCGTCGAGCAATCGGGCTTGACCCTGGTCGAAATCGAGCAGGCGGCGCGCATGTACGCCAAAAGCGAGAACGTGGTCATGTGCTGGGCGATGGGCATCACCCAGCACCGTCACTCGGTGGCGACCATCCAGGAAATCGCCAACGTGATGATGCTGCGCGGCAACATTGGCCGGCCAGGCGCAGGCCTGTGCCCGGTTCGCGGCCACAGCAACGTGCAGGGCGACCGGACCATGGGCATCAACGAACGTCCACCGGCGGCATTCCTCGACGCCCTGGAGCGGCGCTTCCAATTCAAGGTACCGCGGGAAAATGGCCACAACGTGGTCGAGGCGATCCACGCCATGGCCGACGGCCAGGCGAAGGTGTTCATCGCCTTGGGCGGCAACTTCGCCCAAGCCACGCCGGACAGCCATCGGACCTTCCAGGCCTTGGCCAATTGCGACCTGACGGTACAGATCAGCACCAAGCTCAACCGCAGCCACCTGGCTCACGGCAAGGACGCGCTGATCCTGCCGTGCCTGGGCCGCACCGACATCGACCTGCAAACCGAAGGCGCACAAGCGGTGACCGTGGAAGATTCCTTCAGCATGGTGCATGCCTCATTCGGCCAGTTGCAGCCGCTGTCGAACCAGATGCGCTCCGAACCGTGGATCATCGCCGGCATTGCCGCCGCCACGCTGGGTAGCCGTCCGGTGGACTGGAATTGGCTGGTGGCCGACTACAGCCGCATCCGCGACCTGATCGCCGATACCATACCCGGCTTCAAGGACTTCAACGAAAAGCTGAAAAACCCTGGCGGATTCTATCTGGGCAACAGCGCTGGTGCGCGTCGCTGGAACACCCCGTCGGGCCGCGCCAACTTCAAGCCCAACCTGTTGCCGAGCGACCTGGTGCATGAACGCACCCGCGCCACCGGCCAGTTGCCCGACCTGATCATGCAGTCCATGCGGTCCCACGATCAGTACAACACCACCATCTATGGCCTCGATGACCGCTATCGCGGCGTCAAGGGCCAGCGTGATGTGTTGTTTGTCAACGAAGCGGACATCATTCGCCTGGGCTTCAAGCCGGGTCAGAAAGCCGACATTGTCTCACTCTGGGAAGATGGTCGCGAGCGTCGGGTCAAGGGCTTTACCTTGCTGGCGTTCGACATTCCGGCCGGGCAGGCCGCTGCTTACTACCCAGAAGTGAACCCGCTGGTGCCCCTGGAAAGCACGGGCGATGGCAGCCACACGCCGACCTCGAAATTCGTCGCGATCCGCTTGGAAGCGGCGAGCGAAAATGGATTGATCCTGGCCAAGTCGGCCTGACACAGTTCTTTGGCGAGGCAATTGGATTGTGTGGGAGCAAGCTTTGCTCCCACACCGTTTTGCTCCCATGAGCGTACTTTTCGAGCGCCCACAAAAAAGGCCGTTTTCCCTAGAAAACGGCCTGTCCGAAGTAGCTAAAGACCGGTCAATTCGCGTTAAGTTCCGACCGTAAAACAATAACTTAGAGAATTGTGCACAAGTCGTGCTACTCGTCGGATTTCGATTGTAAGCAAGCGAAGCGAGCCTCAGGATCGCGCCGTCATCCCTTTGAGGCTCCTCTATGAAGTTCTCCTCCATTCTCTTGTTGTCCCTTAGCCTGGCCAGTGGCATCGCTTGCGCCGGTGGTACTGCCGAAGCAGGTGTGGGCGGCGCATTGGGCGGGGTTTTGGGTTCGGTCGTCGGCCAGTCCCTGGGCGGCAACACCGGTTCCACTATCGGCGCGGCGCTGGGCGGTGCGGGCGGTAGTGCGGTCGGAGCAGATAAACACAGCCGTGGCGAAGCGGCGATCGGCGGCGCGCTGGGCGCGGCCGGCGGTAACGTGGTCGGCCGTAGCGTCGGTGGCAGCACCGGCAGCCTGATCGGTGCGGCGGCGGGTGGTGGCGCGGGTGGCGCCCTGGGTAACTACATGGGCAAGGACGATGACGATGACCGTCGTTATGACGATCGCCGTGGTGATCGTCGCTACTACCGTGACGGCCACCCAGGTCGCGGCCATGCCTACGGGCACCGCAAAAAACATCATCGCCACTACCGCGACTAACGGCTGATCGATACTAGCCGTTGAAGATCGCAGCCTCCGACAGCGCCCAGCGCTGGCAGGAGGCTGCGATTTTTTGTTTCAGACCACCAACCGCTCCAACGCCCCACGTAACCGATCCGCAATTGCTACCGGCCGATTCGACGCCCGATCCACGAATACGTGAACAAAACGCCCCGCCGCACAAGCCTCCTCCTCGCCCACCTTGAACACCGCCAGCTCATACTGCACCGAACTGCTGCCCAACTTGCCAACCCGCAGGCCGATTTCAATCCGGTCTGGAAAGGCGATCGAGGCGAAGTAGTCGCAGGCCGAACTCACCACGAATCCCACCACGTCTCCATCATGGATATCCAGGCCGCCGACTTCGATCAGGTAGGTATTCACAGCGGTATCGAAAAAGCTGTAGTAGGTGACGTTGTTGACGTGACCGTACACATCGTTGTCGTGCCAGCGCGTGGTGATGGGCTGCAAGTGTGGGTATTCGTTGCGTTGGGGCATCAGCTGTCCTTTACGGTTGTTCAATGGTCTTGACGTGGCACGGGGCTCAGGCCTGCGCGAATCCCTTGCCTTGCGCCGCCAGATCGCCAATCACACGCGCGGGCTTCCACTGGTCGCCCTGCTTCGTTTCGAGTTCCAGCAGGCGTGCGTGGATGGCTTCCAGCCCCTGCCCGTCAGCCCAGGCCATCGGCCCGCCCTTGTCCGCAGGGAAGCCGTAGCCGTTGAGGTAGACCAGGTCGATAGCGTGGGCCGACTCGGCAATGCCTTCCTGCAGGATCTTCGCCCCCTCGTTGACCAGCGCCAGCAAGCAACGCTCGAGGATTTCCTCCGGCCCGATCTCGCGACGCTGGAACCCCAGCGCCTCACTGACTTGCAACACCAACGCATCGACCTCGACATCATGCTCGGCCTGTCGACTGCCCGGCTCGTAGTGATAATACCCATTGCCGCTTTTCTGGCCGAACCGTCCCAGCTCGCACAGACGATTGTCCACTTGCACCTCGGGCGCATCCTGGCCCTTGCCCGCCAGCTCACGGGCGCGCCACTCCAGGTCGATGCCAACGACGTCGTACATGCGAAACGGTCCCATGGCGAAACCGAAGCCTTGCAACGCCGCATCCACCTGATGGGGGAACGCCCCCTCCAGCAACATCTTGCGCGCTTCCAGCACATACGGATGAAGCATCCGGTTGCCGATGAAGCCATGGCAGTTGCCCGATATCACGCTGACCTTGCCCATGCGCTGGCCCAGCACCAGGGCCGCATCCAGCACTGCTTTGGAGGTTTGTGCGCCGCGAACGATCTCCAGCAGCTTCATGATGTGCGCCGGACTGAAGAAATGCAGGCCCAGGACCTGGGTTGGCCTAAGGGTGACGGCGGCGATGGCATCGATGTCCAGCGCCGACGTGTTGCTCGCCAGGATGGCCGAGGGTTTGAGCAGACCGTCCAGCTCGCGAAAGATGGTCTGCTTGAGCTCCAGGTTTTCGTAGACCGCTTCGATCACCAGGTCCACCTCACGGATCGCCGCGTAATCATCCGCCCGTGTCACCCGGGCGATCCGCGCATCGGCCTCATCCTGGTCGATACGGCCCTGGCGCACACCATGGGCATAGGTCTCGGCCACGGCAACCAGTGCCTGCTCAAGCATCTGCGGATTGTTGTCGACCCACTGCACCGCCACGCCGGCGTTGGCCAGGCACATCACGATGCCTCGCCCCATGGTGCCTGCACCGACCACCGCGGCGCGCTGAATATCGAAAGGTGTCTGGCTCATGTTGGCTCTCTTGTTGGCGATCCGAAGACAGCCTTCACCTTAGTCAGCCGCCGAATGTTTTTGAAATTTATTCGTGTGATGAAGGGCATTCAGCGGATGGATGCAGCTCACAGGTGCGCCTGGGTCCACTGGCGAACTTCGGCGTATGGATATGCTTCCAGTGCGGCATACCCAGGGATCTTCCGCGCCTTCAATCGGGTGAACAGCGGCACGCTGATCCCGCACAGGAAGCGGGTGAGGCGCTCGGCAGACGGCACGCTGCCGCTGTGCTGCTCATGCTTGTGGATAAAATCGCCACACAGCGCCTCGAAGCTTTTATCCACAAGCGCCGGCAGCGCAGGCGGCTCCGGCAGGCGAGCGATCTGCCCATGGCACACCGAACAATGACCACACGGGTGGGGTGCACTG
Source organism: Pseudomonas sp. NFACC37-1 (assembly GCF_900101575.1). Lineage (NCBI taxonomy): Bacteria > Pseudomonadati > Pseudomonadota > Gammaproteobacteria > Pseudomonadales > Pseudomonadaceae > Pseudomonas > Pseudomonas sp. NFACC37-1. The sequence goes on from NZ_FMUZ01000012.1 coordinate 41,518, forward strand.
TCGTCGCCGAAATACTGCGCCAAGCGATGACCCAGGCAACGGTCGGTGGCGAACAATTCGAGCATGGCGTGGATCCGCGCGATTTCACCGTGTTCGTGCCGGGTGAAATAGGCATGCAGCTCGGCACTCAAGGCCTGCACATCCAGATCCGCTTCCAGCACGCTGTACACCTCCGTCATCTGCTTGCTTTCCAACTCGATCCAGCCCTTTTCCTGGAAATAATCCAGCGCCTTGACCACCCGATTACGCTCAGCGTGGTACTGCTGGTACATCCCGTCGAAATCCACCGTGGCCCAGCTCCGGGCGCGCCTGGAGGTCTGGATGATGGCCGCGACGAAGTCCCTGCGCTCACCTTCGAAGCGCTCCAGCAGCTCCTGGGGCTCGGTCAGGAACTTGAAGCGATACTCCGCGAAATAGGCATAGCGTGGCGCGATCAGCCGGCGCAGCTCCAACTGGACCAACAACGTCTTGAGCGGCAGTTGGCGGATGTTGCTCTGGTCCGCCAGCGGGCCCAGCAAGAACTCCCATTGCCCATCGGGGGCAGCGGCCTTCAGTTCGTCGAGCACGCAACGAATGCCTGTGAGCTCCGGCGTATCGCCGTACACAAAGTTCTCCAGCACGTTGAGGCTGTCGCGGTTGGCCAGCACCAGGCAATCCGATGGCTGCCCGTCGCGCCCGGCCCGGCCGATTTCCTGGCTGTAGTTCTCGATGGACTTGGGCAGGTCGAAATGCACCACGTTGCGGATATCGCTCTTGTCGATGCCCATGCCGAAAGCGATGGTGGCGACAATGCAATTGGATTGCCCGCCCATGAATCGCCGCTGGATGGCTTCCCGTTGCTCATGGGGCAAACCGGCGTGATAGGCCTCGGCCTCGATACCCTGCTGGCTCAGGTGCTCGGCGATCTGCTCGGCGGTTCGCTGCAAGGTGACATAGACGATACTCGGCTGCCCGGCGCGCGTGCCCAACCACTGCACCAGCCGTGCGCGCTTGTCGGCACCCGGCACGGGCTCGACCAACAGATTGAGGTTCGGTCGGTAGAAACCGGTCGTCACCACATCGGCGGCGGCAATGGCGAATTTCGCCTGCATGTCGGCGATGACCTTGGGTGTGGCGGTGGCCGTCAGCAGCAATACCTGGGGAATATTGAACTGGTGCTGGTAATCGGGAAGCTTGAGGTAGTCAGGTCGGAAGTTATGCCCCCACTCCGAAATACAGTGGGCCTCGTCCACCACCAGCAACGAAATCGGCACCTGCTGCAGGAAATTGCGAAAGCGCTCGTTCTTCAGGCGCTCCACGGAAATCATCAGGATCTTCAACTCGCCCGAACGGGCCCGCGCCATGGCGTCGTTGGCTTCGTCACGGCTCTGGGCCGAATCGATACTGGCCGCCGCGATGCCGTGGCGCTTGAGGAACACCAACTGGTCCTGCATCAATGCCAGCAGTGGCGAAACCACCAGGGTCAGGTGCGGCAAGAGGAGGGCCGGCAATTGATAACACAGGGACTTGCCCGAGCCAGTGGGGAAGATGGCCGCCGCCGACCGACCGGCCAGTACGGCGCCGATGGCCGCCTCCTGACCGGGGCGAAACTGCGGATAACCGAAAACCTGTTCCAGGGTGCTGTGCATGCGCGGTCGCTCCTTTGACTGCTGCGATGCCCAAAGCCTAGCGGGACAACGCAGCGCGTCGAGAAAAGGTCGGGGGTAAAAACGATACCGGATGATACAGCGTCGAATGCCTTTGCCTTGCCACGAGCAGATACAAATCCGGGCAATTTGATGTCTCGTCCCGACTTCGCCACCACGGTAAGGTGCGCCGAAAACTCATGCTGTACGTCAAGGCCAGGAAGGCTGACGCTCGATTTCAATTCTTCAAGGAACGAACCATGCCACACCCATTTTCCGCTCTACGCGCACTGACGATCACGTCGGCCTCATTGCTCGCCGGTTGCTTGACCGTCCCCGATCCACCCGCCGTGGATCCTGCCCAGTTCGAAACCCCGGAGTATCACGCTCAACAAGGCTTGGCCGTCGTCAAGGCATCAGCGCTCTATGCTCGTGGCGGGACTGGCCGGGATGTTGTCGTGGCGTTGATCGACTCGGGGCTCAACGCCAGCCTCGAGGAGTTCGAGGGCAGACTGGGTGATCCTGGATTCGACCATGTCGAAGACCGTCCAGGCACCGTTGACCGCATCGGTCATGGCACGCAGATGGCCGGTATTCTCGCCGCCAACAAGGACGACCAGGGCATGCATGGCATCGCGTTCAATGCGCGGATGATCCCCTTTCGCTTTGGCGACGACAACGAGCCGTTTTTCTTCGACAGCGAAATCGCCCGGTCCTGGCAAAGTGGTTTTGACAAGGGTGCCCGGCTGTTCAACAACTCGTGGGCCAACGCCATTCCAGCCACCGAGATCAATGAGGCGCGCTACAACCAGGTGATGCCCGACTCCCTGGCCGTCGCTCGAAAACTGGTCGCGGACGGCGCCGTGCTGGTCTTCCCCACCGGTAACGAACTCAAGCGCGAGCCCCTGGCCGAGCCAGGACTGCCAGCCGCATTGCCAGAGCTGGAAAAAGGCTGGATCGCAGTGGTGGCGTTGAAGAACGACGGTAGCGCCATCAATGGCAAATCCAACTATTGCGGCGTCGCAGCTGCCTGGTGCATCGCCGTTCCCGGCGGAGACGCCGGTGCACAGGCCGGCCTGCTCACCGTTGGCAAGGACGGCCGCTACGTGCAGACCGCTGGCACATCTCCCGCCGCCGCGTTGGTCAGTGGCGCACTGGCGGCGCTACAAAGCCTTCACCCGCAACTCAGCCCGCAGCAGATACGCGAACATCTGCTGGCGACAGCCAACCGCACAGGTATCTACGCCAACAGCGAAGCCTATGGCAGAGGATTGATGGACCTCGAGGCCGCCGCACTACGCATGCCTGAACAGATGGCTGACTGAACCCAAACCCTTATCGCTCGCGAGCCTGGCAGCAATCGACTCGCGATACCCATGAACACTTTGCGCTTGACCCACCAACGGCAGGACGCCCGCGGTTCGCTACTTGAAAAAGGAAATAACCATGACGCACAAACTGAACCTACCTACCGTCCTGATGCTGTCCCTACTACTGGGCGGATGCATGAAATTCCCCGACGACCCGCCAATCCTCGCGACGGTCAAAACCACAATCGCAACGCCTGCGATTTCTTGATTGCAGCGTTCTTCTTTTTCCAACGGGCAACGATTTCCCCCTAAACTTTCCACCGGTACAGACGCACCTCTTTTATTCTGGACATTTCATCATGCACCTTGCGCCAGACTTCCCCGATGACCATGCCATGCGCCAGCTCATGGAGTTGCTCCACGAAGAAATCGGCTTGCCTGAACGCAAGACGATTCGCCTGGGCACTGCGATCAATCTCGACTTGGGTTGCGATGGCGCGGACGCCCGGCACCTGATGGAGGCACTGGAGGAGCGGTTCGCCATCGAACTCATCGACTACGACGCCTACCGCTATTTTCAGCCTGAAGGGTTCGATTTGTTTCAAAAGCGCAGGGCCAAGGGTCGGGGGAACAAGCTGCCACTGACCATCGGCATGCTTTACAAGGCGATCAAGGCACAGCGATGGGATACGCGGGAAGTGGAAGAGGCCTAGCTGATCGGCGCACCTCAAATAGCCGCCCATGAAAAAACCGCCCATGAAGGGCGGTTTTTTCATTCACCAAGCAAGCCTTACAGCTGCGGACCTGCAGCCTTGATCGCGTCGCTCACGTCGAACTTCTTGAAGTTCTCGGTGAACAGACCGGCCAATGCCTTGGCTGCTTCGTCGTAGGCGGCTTTGTCGGCCCAGGTGTTGCGTGGGTTCAACAGGCCAGTCTCGACACCTGGAACAGCCAGCGGCACGTCCAGGTTGATGATGTCCAGGTGTTCGGTTTCAGCACCGATCAGCGCGCCGCTCTGGATCGCCGCGATCACCGCACGGGTGGTCGGGATATTGAAGCGCTTGCCGACGCCGTAGCCGCCACCGGTCCAGCCGGTGTTGACCAGGTAGACCTTGGAGCCGAAACCACGGATGCGCTTGATCAGCAGCTCAGCGTACTCACCGGCCGGACGCGGGAAGAACGGGGCGCCGAAGCAGGTGGAGAAGGTCGACTTGATGCCACTGCCCGAGCCCATTTCAGTCGAGCCCACCAGTGCGGTGTAGCCGGACAGGAAGTGGTAGGCGGCTTGTTCTTCGCTGAGAATCGACACCGGTGGCAGTACGCCGGTCAGGTCGCAGGTCAGGAAGATCACGGCGTTAGGCTCGCCACCGAGGTTTTTCGGTGCGCGTTTTTCGATCAGCTCACGGGGGTACGCAGCGCGGCTGTTCTGGGTCAGGCTGTCGTCGGCGTAGTCGGCTTTCTTGGTGACCGGGTCCAGGACGACGTTTTCCAGTACGGCGCCGTGCTGGATGGCTTTCCAGATCACCGGCTCGTTCTTCTCGGACAGGTCGATGCACTTGGCGTAGCAGCCGCCTTCGATGTTGAAGACCACGCCCACGCCCCAGCCGTGTTCGTCATCACCGATCAGGTAACGGCTTTCATCGGCGGACAGGGTGGTCTTGCCGGTGCCCGACAGGCCGAAGAACAGGGTCACATCGCCCTCTTCGCCCATGTTCGCGGCGCAGTGCATCGGCAGCACGTCAACGGCTGGCAGCAGGAAGTTCTGCACGGAGAACAGGGCTTTTTTCATTTCGCCGGCGTAGCGCATGCCGGCGATCAGCACTTTCTTGGCCGCGAAATTGATGATCACGGTGCCGTCGGAGTTGGTGCCGTCGCGCTCAGGCTCGCAGACGAAGTTCGGCGCGTTGAGGATCTGCCACTCGTCCTTGCCGCCGGCGTTGTACTGCTCGGGGTTGATGAACAGGCAACGACCGAACAGGTTGTGCCACGCAGTCTCAGTGGTCATCTTGACCGGCAGGTAGTGCGCAGGATCGGAACCTACATGCACATGGGAGACAAAACGCTCGCGCTCGCCCAGGTAGGCTTCGACGCGGTTCCACAGGGCATCGAACTTGTCGGCCGGGAACTTGCGGTTGATCGGGCCCCAGGCGATGGCGTCCTGGGTGGTTGGCTCTTCCACAATGAAACGGTCGACTGGCGAGCGACCGGTACGATGACCGGTACGGACAACCAGCGCGCCAGTATCGGCAAGCTCGCCTTCACCGCGATTCAGGGCTTCTTTGACCAGATCATCGACACTCAGATCGGTGTACACGGCGTTATTGGCTTGCGTCATGAGATTCCCCGTCGGCCCGTGGCCGAGTGCTCCAAACGTTTTGTAGTAGGAAGTCGCGCACTACTACCCGAAAAAAGTGGGCCGGATTATGCCAGAAAAGCCCAAAAAAAGTAGGGCCCTCCCGTCAGTACGGCGTAAATCCGGCGTTTGCCAGGAGATTTACCTGCGCTGAACCGTTTTAGTGTCGAGTATCTGACGGTGTGTCGACACCCGCACCGGCGAACAATTGAGCGATGTCCGCCGCGTCGAAGAGGTAGCGCTCGTTGCAGAACTGGCAGTCGATCTCGATGGCGCCGCCATGCTCGATCACCAGTTGCTGCGCATCTTCCAGACCCAGACTGACCAGCGCATTGCCGGAACGTTCACGAGAGCAGCTGCATTGGAAACGCAACGGCTGGCCGTCGAACAAGCGTACCTGCTCCTCGTGATAGAGGCGATGCAGTACGGTTTCGTTGTCCAGGCTCAGCAACTCATCGGCGCTCAGGGTGCTGGCCAGAGCGGTGATGTGCTGCCAACTGGCGTCGCGTTCCTCGGTGTCGCGAAGGCGATCGGCGGGCAGTTGTTGCAGCAGCAAACCGCGCGCGCGCCGCCCGTCGGCGTAGAGCCAGAACCGGGTATTGGTCTGCTGGGACATGACGAAGTAGTTGGTGAAGCACTCGGCCAGGGTCGCGCCGTCGAGATCGACGATGCCCTGGTAGCGCTTGCCGTGGGTGGGGTCCACCGTCAGGGCCAGCACGCCGTCGGGCATCATGTCGGCCAGGGTCGCATCGGGCGCGATCTGCTCGGCGTGATAACGGGCCAGGCCGCGGATCTCGCGTTCGCTGGAGCACTCGATCATCAGCAGCGGGACCGGCCCTTCGGAGCGCGCCTGGAGAATCAGCAAGCCATCGAACTTCAAGGTGCCCACCAACAACGCCGCAGCCGCCATCAGCTCGCCGAGCAGTTGTGCGACCGGCTCCGGATAGGGGTGCTTGGCGAGGACTTCGGCGTAGCTACGCTCCAACGCCACCAGCTCGCCACGGGCGTCGCTGTCATCGAAGATGAAACGTTGGGTGTAGTCGGTATCCGGTAAATCAGTCATAGGATCTGGTATCTGAGGTGATGACAAATGATGGCGGGCATTTTATGGGCATTCAGGGTGGGTTCCAAGCAAGGCTTGGGTTTGCCTGACGGGAAGATCCGCATGGCGTAACCCCATGGACTGATCCCACAGGAACCTGTGGCGAGGGGATTTATCCCCGCTGGCTGCGCAGCAGCCCTTTGAACGTGCACCCTCGCACCTGTGAGCCACATGTTTGGTTGGGGCTGCTACGCAGCCCAGCGGGGATAAATCCCCTCGCCACAATCGCCTGACTGACAGGCAGCCAGGCCTGCGCGCCTACTCGCTGTTGCTGCCATGAAACTTGAACAGGTCCCGGCGCTGTTTCTTGCTCGGCTTGCCATCGGTGCTGACCCCCAATGCGCCGGCCTTGCGTTGCGCGGCGGCGGCTTCGCGCTTGGCGATGCTGGCTTCGGTTTCACGATACAGCGCCTGCGCTTCAGGTGCGCCGCGCCGAACGATCGACAGGGCCTCGACCACCACGGTCTTTTCATCGAACCCGGTGCGGATGACAAACTCATCGCCGATGCGGGGCTCCTTGCCCGGCTTGCAGCGCTCTCCCCGGTGATGGACCTTGCCGCTTTCGATGGCGGTCTTGGCCAGGGCCCGCGTCTTGTAGAAGCGCGCCGCCCACAACCATTTATCGAGACGGACCTTGTCGTCTTCTTCCTTTTTTTGTGCCACTGCAATTCCTCTTTCTGCCAATAGCCGGAACTGTACTACCGTTTTTGTCGAGCGCACGAATCAGGCCCGACGGATAGAATGCCCGCCAAACCAACGCCACACCCATCGCTTCGGCCGGAATCGGTTACAAGCACACACAAGTGCGTAGATAACTGTCGCCATTTTGTGATTATTCTGCGTGAATACCGCGATTCGCGGAGTCCACGATCCGATGCACTGATCGCAGGTTTTTTTAATTGAAGACTTTTGACCATTTGACCGTCGTCGGTTTGCGCGAGTGGGTGGCGCTCCCGGATCTGGGAGTCGTGGGCCTGCGGGCAAAAATCGACACCGGGGCCAGCACCTCCAGCCTGCATGCCACCGACATCGAGCCGTTCGAGCGCGATGGCGAAAAGTGGGTGCGCTTCACCGCGCACCTCGGCACGGTGGTGCAATTGCGCCATCGCCGCTGCGAAGCCCCGCTGGTGGCGCGCAAGACCATAAAGAGTTCCAACGGCCACGCTCAGGTCCGCTACGTGATCAGCACCACGTTGGCGCTGGGTGACCGGGTCTGGCGGGTCGAGTTCACCCTCGCCTGCCGCAAATCCATGCGATATCGCCTGTTACTGGGTTCCAAAGCCTTGATCGACGGCCAACTGGTGGTCAATCCGGGCAGCAAATATGTTCAAGAAAAGCCGGCATTCCCGGTGTCCACTACCTCTGCCACAGGTGTTGCATGAAGATCGCTGTGCTGTCGCGTAATCCGCGTCTGTATTCCACTCGTCGCCTGGTTGAAGCCGGGACCGAACGTGGCCATGAAATGGTGGTGATCGATACCCTGCGCGCCTACATGAACATCGCCAGCCACAAGCCTCAGATCCACTACCGTGGCAAGCCGCTGGAAGGGTTCGACGCGGTGATCCCGCGCATCGGCGCATCGGTGACGTTCTATGGCTGCGCCGTGTTGCGCCAGTTTGAAATGATGGGGGTGTTTCCCCTCAACGAGTCGGTGGCCATCGCCCGTTCCCGGGACAAGCTGCGCTCGCTGCAACTGCTGTCACGGCGCGGGATCGGCCTGCCGGTCACCGGTTTTGCCCACTCCCCCGACGACATTCCCGACCTGATCGCGATGGTCAACGGCGCACCGCTGGTGATCAAGGTGCTGGAAGGCACCCAGGGCATCGGCGTGGTCCTGTGTGAAACCGCGACGGCAGCGGAATCGGTGATCGAGGCATTCATGGGCCTGAAGCAGAACATCATGGTCCAGGAATACATCAAGGAAGCCGGTGGCGCCGACATCCGCTGCTTCGTGGTTGGCGACAAAGTGATTGCCTCGATGAAACGCCAGGCCAAGCCCGGCGAGTTCCGCTCCAACCTGCATCGCGGTGGTAGCGCCAGCCTGATCAAAATCACCCCGGAAGAGCGCATGACCGCCCTGCGGGCCGCAAAGGTCATGGGCCTGGCCGTGGCGGGCGTGGACATCCTGCGCTCCAACCACGGGCCACTGGTGATGGAGGTCAACTCCTCGCCGGGCCTGGAAGGCATCGAGACCACCACCAGCAAGAACGTGGCGGGAATCATCATCGAGCACCTGGAAAAGAATGGCGGGCCGAACATGACCCGAACCAAAGGAAAGGGCTAGAAGAGCAGCTTCAAGCTTCAAGCTTTAAGCCAAGCCGGTTCAACTTGCAGCTTGAAGCTCGCGGCTTGCAGCTGCCCCTATACCGCATCCCTTGGCAGCATCAGGCCCAACGGCAACCGCACCCGAGCTTCCAGCCCACCACCGGCGCGGTTGCGCAACTCGACGTTGCCGCCGTGCATCGAGGCGATACGCTTGACGATGGCCAAGCCCAGCCCCGTGCCTTTCCCACCCCGGGCGCGATCGCCCCGGGTGAAGGGGTTGAAAATGGCTTCCAGCTCCGAAGGATCGATGCCGGCGCCACGGTCCATGACGCTCAGCACCACGTAAGGCGCGCTGGTGTCGCCGGAGACATAGGCCGCGACTTCGACGCCGGCGCCGGCATGGTTCAGGGCATTGCCGATCAGGTTGTTCAACAAACGCTTCATCGACACCCGGCGCAACGGGAACGGCTGAATCGGCTCCAGGCGCAGGTGCACTTTCTCGTCGTTCTGGTTATAGGGCGCGACCACCTCCCGCACCAACTCGCTGAGGTCCACTTCTTCCACGGACTCATCACGACCGTCGCGTATGAACGCCAGGAACTGATCGAGAATCGCGTCCATGTCCTCGATGTCGCGGACCATCTCGTCGGTCAGGTCGGTGTGCTCGCCCATCAATTCCAGCGACAACCGCAGCCGGGTCAAGGGCGTGCGCAGGTCGTGGGAGACGCCCGCCAGCATCAGCTCGCGTTCGCGCCCGGCCTGTTCCACATCCTCGGCCATCTGGTTGAAGGCGCGGTAGACCTCGGTCATCTCGCTGGGCGTATCGCTGATGGGCAGCCGCACGCTGCGCCCCTGGCCCAGTTGGCGGGCGGCGTAGACCAGGCGTTTCAACGGTTGGTTGAGCTGGCTGACGAAGATCCACGCCGATGCCGTCGACAGCAGGCCGATGGCCAGGAACCAGCCGAGTACGTTCCAGATTTTCTGGCCGCGCAACGGATGCGGGTACAACGGCACTTTCAGCCAGCCATCCCCCAGGCTCGGAGCCCGCACCCAAAGCGCCGGAGGCGAGTGCATGCGCAAGCGCACCTCTGTATCGGCGCCCAGTTCGGCTTGCATCTGGCGTTGATAGATCTCGCTGTAGGGCCAATGCTGCTCGCCCTCCGGCACGCCGGCACCGACGACACGGATCAGCGTCGCCGCCTCGGCAATTTTCGCCCGGTTGGTTTCGTCCGCCGCCCAATAGGCCCGCAGGGTCAAGGCAACGCCGTGGCTGTACTGCCGGTCCACGAGCACGTCTTCGTTCATCAGCAGGTACACCAACGTCAGCGCCTTGGAAAAGAGCACGACGATCAGCACCAGCCAGAGGGTGCGGGAGAAGAAACTCTGGGGGAACCAAACGGGGGTTTTCATGAATAACCGCTACACACTTGCAGGAGCGAGCGATGCTCGCACAATGACAGACCGCGAGTCGCCTGGAAGAAGACATTTCAACCGGCCAGGCCACCCGCTCCTACAAATCGCCGATCACTTGCTGGCGGCGCCATCCGGCACGAACACGTAACCCACGCCCCAGACGGTCTGGATATACCGCGGCTTGGAAGGATCAGGCTCGATCATCCGGCGCAGGCGGGAAATCTGCACGTCGATGGAGCGCTCCAGCGCATCCCATTCACGACCACGGGCCAGGTTCATCAGCTTGTCGCGGGTCAGCGGCTGTCGGGCGTTCATCACCAGGGCCTTGAGCACGGCGAACTCACCGGTGGTGAGCATGTGGACCTCATCGCCGCGCTTGAGCTCACGGGTGGCCAGGGACAGTTCGTAGTCGCCGAAGGTCACGCTTTCATCTTCGCTGCCCGGCGCGCCAGGCACCGGCGCCGACTGGCGACGCAGCACCGCCTTGACGCGGGCCATCAACTCGTCGGGATTGAACGGCTTGGCCAGGTAATCGTCGGCGCCCAGTTCCAGGCCCTTGATACGGCTCAGCTCGTCGCCCTTGGCGGTGAGCATGATGATCGGGATCTGGTTGTTGGCGCCGCGCAGGCGGCGGCAGGCGGTCAGGCCGTCTTCACCGGGTAGCATCAGGTCGAGTACGACCAGGTTGAACACTTCACGGGCCAGCAACCGATCCATTTGCTCGGTGTTCGGTACGGTGCGGGCACGGTAGCCCTTGCTGACGAAAAAGCGTTCCAGCAGGCTGCTCAGCCCTGGATCGTCGTCAACAATAAGAATTTTTTCGCCTTCAGCAGTTTGTGCAGTGCTGCTCATAGGAAGCTCCTTTGATCTCGGCGCGCATTATGGCCTAGCTGCCGTTATACGCACCGTGTGCATTGTTAGCAGATTTTTCCTCTATCTCCACCAATCCAGGTATCAAGCCTACAGACCCTGTCCCCCCCTCAGGACGGAACGCTGGTTATAATGCGCGGCCTTTTGTGCCAGGGAATGCCGGATCGTGATCCCGGCGTGCCATTTTTTCAGCCTTGGCAAGGCAACTTTTTGAATTTCGCGGGTCAACAGGCAGCCTTTTGACCCAGGCAGCGGCGCATGCCAGGCCGCTCAACCAGTCTCGCCGAGCCCGGTTTCTGTGGTGGCGAGCCTGATTTTCACAATTTGTCAGGTGGTTTTATGGACAGCATCAACAGCCGCATCGCCGAGGAACTCGGTGTACGCCCACAGCAGGTCGAAGCGGCCGTCGCGCTACTCGATGAAGGTTCCACGGTGCCTTTCATCGCCCGTTACCGGAAAGAAGTGACCGGCAGCCTCGATGACACCCAGCTGCGGCATCTGGAAGAGCGCCTGCGCTACCTGCGAGAACTCGACGAACGGCGCATCAGCATCCTGGCCAGCATCCAGGAGCAGGGCAAGCTGACCCCGCAACTTGAGCGCGACATCAAGCTGGCCGACACCAAGACTCGTCTCGAAGACTTGTACCTGCCCTACAAGCAAAAGCGCCGCACCAAGGGCCAGATCGCCCTGGAAGCCGGCCTCGGCGAGCTGGCCGACGGCCTGTTCAACGACCCGACCCTGGCCCCGGAAACCGAAGCGGCGCGCTTCGTCGATGCCGAAAAAGGCGTGGCGGACGTGAAAGCGGCGCTGGAGGGAGCCAAGTACATCCTCATGGAGCGTTTCGCCGAAGACGCCAACCTGTTGGAAAAACTGCGCAACTTCCTTAAACAGGAAGCCATCCTCAGCGCCCGGGTGATCGCCGGCAAGGAAGAGGAAGGCGCGAAGTTCCGCGACTACTTCGAACACGACGAACCGCTCAAAAGCATGCCGTCCCATCGCGCCCTGGCGATTTTCCGGGGTCGCAACGAAGGCATCCTCAGCTCCGCCCTGAAGGTCGGTGAAGAATTGCCGGGCACCATGCACCCGTGCGAAGGCATGATCGGCCAGCAGTTCGGCATCCAGAACCAGAACCGCGCCGCCGACAAATGGCTGGCCGAAGTGGTGCGCTGGACCTGGAAGGTCAAGCTCTACACCCACCTGGAAACCGATCTGCTGGGCGAGTTGCGCGACAACGCCGAGACCGAGGCGATCAACGTGTTCGCCCACAACCTGCACGACCTGCTGCTGGCCGCACCGGCCGGCCCCCGCGCCACCCTGGGCCTGGACCCGGGCCTGCGCACCGGCTGCAAGGTGGCGGTGGTGGACGCCACCGGCAAGCTGCTGGATCACGCCACGGTCTACCCGCACGTGCCACACAACAAGTGGGACCAGACCCTCGCCGTGCTCGCCGCCCTATGCGCCAAGCATTCGGTGGACCTGATCGCCATCGGCAACGGCACCGCCAGCCGCGAGACCGACAAACTGGCCGCCGAGCTGATCAAGAAATACCCAGCCATGAAAATGACCAAGGTCATGGTCTCCGAGGCCGGCGCTTCGGTTTACTCGGCGTCGGAACTGGCTTCCAAGGAATTCCCCGACCTGGATGTGTCGATCCGTGGCGCGGTGTCCATCGCCCGTCGCCTGCAGGATCCACTGGCGGAGTTGGTGAAGATCGACCCCAAATCCATCGGTGTCGGCCAGTATCAGCACGACGTTTCCCAACTGAAACTGGCGCGCGGCCTGGACGCCGTGGTGGAAGACTGCGTGAACGCCGTGGGTGTGGACGTGAACACCGCTTCGGTGGCGCTGCTGGCGCGGATCTCCGGCCTGAACGCCACGCTGGCGCAGAACATCGTCACCCACCGTGACGAACATGGCGCGTTCAAGACCCGCGCCGCGTTGAAGAAAGTCCCACGCCTGGGTGAAAAAACCTTTGAACAGGCCGCCGGCTTCCTGCGGGTCATGAACGGTGACAACCCGCTGGATTCGTCGGCCGTCCACCCCGAAGCCTACCCGCTGGTGCAGCGCATCGCCGCCCAGACCGACCGTGACATCCGCTCGCTGATCGGTGATGCGGCGTTTCTCAAGCGCCTGGACCCGAAGAAATTCACCGACGAAACCTTCGGCCTGCCCACCGTCACCGACATCCTCCAGGAACTGGAAAAACCGGGCCGAGACCCGCGTCCCGAGTTCAAGACCGCCGAGTTCCAGGACGGTGTCGAGGACCTCAAGGACCTGCAACCGGGCATGATCCTCGAAGGCGTGGTGACCAACGTCACCAACTTCGGTGCTTTCGTCGACATCGGCGTGCACCAGGACGGCCTGGTGCACATCTCCGCACTGTCGGAGAAGTTCATCAAGGACCCGCGCGAAGCGGTGAAGGCTGGCGATGTGGTGAAAGTGAAGGTCATGGAAGTCGACATCCCGCGCAAACGCGTCGGCCTGTCGATGCGCATGAGCGACACGCCGGGTGAGAAAGTCGACGGTGCCCGTGGTGCTCGTCCTGGCTCGACGCCGCGTCAGTCGCAGAACACCGCGCCGCGCAAGGAAACCGCCACCGCGGCACCGACGAACAACGCCATGGCTTCGTTGTTCGCCAACGCCAAGCAGTTGAAGAAACGCTGATGGACGTGCCGGCCGGCTTGGTGGAGAGCGCGTTTTTCAAGCTGCTCGGCTGCCGTCTGCACAGCCTGGGGGACGGGGTGGCGCAAGTCGCCCTGGGCCTCGAGCCGCCGTTGCGCAACCGCGGCGGCAAGCTGCACGGCGGCGCACTGTTCAGCCTGGTGGACATCGCCATGGGTCTGGCCTGTTCCAGTGTCCATGGCTTTGATCAGCAGAGCGCGACCATCGAATGCAAGATCAACTACATTCGCGCCGTGTCCGACGGCGACGTGTTGTGCACCGCCCGGGTCATCCACCCGGGCCGGCGCACGCTGGTGGTCGAGGCCGAGGTGATGCAAGGCGACAAACTGGTCGCAAAAGCGCAAGGCACGTTCGCTGTCCTATAGCTCCCTGTCATCGATTTGGGTTAATTTCGACGCCATGAATGCAGTGTCGGGCTTTCCTGTGGGAGCGGGCTTGCTCGCGAAAGCGGCGTGTCAGGCGACTTCAATGTTGGCTGATAAGACCTCTTCGCGAGCAAGCCCGCTCCCACAGGGAGTGCGGCGATCAGTCTTTACCCGCATAAAACCAGGCGAAAACGCCAGTTTTAACTTCACCCTTGTAGACCGTCTTGCCCACCCCCATATTGGGGCGACTGACGCGTGAAGGAATTCAACTTGAGCGACCTTTTAAACCGCCGCCTGGCCCTGCTCGGCGAGCGCGCCAACCTCTCCCTGCTCGAACAGTGCCTGCACGGCATCGAGCGTGAATGCCTGCGTGTCACGGACGATGGGCGCCTGGCGCAGACTCCGCACCCCAAGGCCCTGGGTTCGGCGCTGACCAACGAACAGATCACTACCGACTATTCCGAGTCGCTTCTGGAGTTCATCACGCCGGCCCTGGCCAATCCGGCCGATACCTTGCGCAGCCTCGACAAGATCCACCGGTTTGCCTACAGCAAACTGGGTGACGAGTATCTGTGGAGCCCGTCGATGCCGTGCCCACTGCCGACCGAAGAAGCCATTCCGATCGCCTACTACGGCACCTCGAATATCGGTCGGCTCAAGTACGTCTATCGCAAGGGCCTGGCCCTGCGCTACGGCAAGACCATGCAGTGCATCGCAGGTATCCACTACAACTTTTCCTTGCCGGAAAAGCTCTGGCCGCTGTTACGCCAGGACGAAGCCGCCGAGGTGAGCGACCGGGACTTCCAGTCGTCGGCCTACATCGCGCTGATCCGTAATTTCCGCCGCTACAGCTGGTTGCTGATGTACCTGTTCGGTGCCTCGCCGGCCCTGGACGTCGGTTTCCTGCGGGGCCGTCCGCACCAGTTGGAACAACTGGATCCGGACACCTTGTACCTGCCCTACGCCACCAGCCTGCGCATGAGCGACCTGGGTTACCAGAGCAACGCCCAGGCCGGCCTCACGCCATGCTACAACGACCTGGCGAGCTACACCGACAGCCTGCGCAAAGCGGTGGCGACGCCCTACGCGCCGTACGTCGAAGTCGGCACTCACCAGAACGGCGAGTGGGTGCAGCTCAATACCAACATCTTGCAGATCGAAAACGAGTACTACTCCAACATCCGTCCCAAGCGCGTGACCTACACCGGCGAGCGACCGATCCAGGCCTTGATGGCCCGGGGAATCCAGTACGTCGAAGTGCGCTGCCTGGACATCAACCCGTTCCTGCCGATGGGTATCGACCTCACCGAAGCGCGGTTCCTCGATGCGTTCCTGCTGTATTGCGGCCTCAATGACAGCCCGCAGCTGGAAAACAACGAATGCGGCAACGCCACGAGCAACTTCCTGACCGTGGTCAAGGAAGGTCGCAAGCCAGGCCTGCAATTGCAGCGCCAGGGCCAAGCGGTGGACATGCAGGCCTGGGCCGTCGAATTGCTGGAAAAAATCGCCCCGCTGGCCGCGCTGCTCGACCAGAGCCAGGGTGGCGATGCCCATCGCCAGGCACTGGACGCGCAATTGGCGAAAGTCCGCGATCCGTCCCTGACGCCTTCCGCCCAGGTGCTGGCCGCCATGGCCGAACACCAGGAAAGCTTCGCCCAGTTCTCCCTGCGCCAAAGCAAGGCCCACGCCGAATTCTTCCGCGCCGAGCCGTTGCCTGCCCAGGAACAAGCGACATTCGAAGAGACCGCACGCGAGTCGCTGGTCCAGCAAGCCGAGCTGGAGCAGAACGAGGTGGGGGATTTCGATGTGTTCGTGGGTTCGTACCAGGCGAGTATTTTGGCGATCAGTAACTGATCCCCTCATAAATCATTCCCATGTCTTACATGGGAATGATTTTGTGGCAAGGGGATTTATCCCCGCTGGCTGCAAAGCAGCCCTCGACGGTTCACCTCGGTGTCTAAGTCAGCTCTCATTCGACTGATTTGGGGTCGCTTCGCAACCCAGCGAGGATAAATCCCCTCGCCACAAAAGCTGATGCACGCATAGATTTTTTCGCTGATAAGCTCATTCGAAAAAGTTATTTATTTTTGAATTCTTAGATCATTTAGTCTCCTCAAACGCCGAACGTCCGGCGGCCTGTTGAGGAGATTTTCCATGTCTTTGCGTTTCCCCCTTCGCCTTCTCGCGGCCGCCTCCCTGGCAGCAACGAGTCTTTTTGCCCAGGCAGCCAACCTGACCGTCGCTTACCAGACCACCGTCGACCCGGCCAAAGTCGCCCAGGCCGATGGCGCCTACGAAAAAGCCACCCAAGCCAAGATCGACTGGCGCAAGTTCGACAACGGTGCCGACGTCATCACCGCCATCGCTTCGGGCGATGTACAAATCGGCTACCTCGGTTCCAGCCCGTTGACCGCGGCCATCACCCGCAAGGTCCCGGTGGAAACCTTCCTCATCGCCACCCAGATCGGTGCCGCCGAGGCCTTGGTGGTTCGTGACGGCTCCGGTATCAATTCCCCGCAAGACCTGATCGGCAAGAAGATCGCCGTGCCGTTCGTGTCCACCGGTCACTACAGCCTGCTCGCCGCGTTGAAACACTGGAACATCGACCCATCGAAAGTCACCGTGCTCAACCTGGCGCCACCGGCCATCATCGCCGCCTGGAAACGTGGCGACATCGACGCCACCTACGTCTGGGACCCGGCCCTGGGTGTGGCCAAGGAAAACGGCAAGGTGCTGATCACCTCCGCGGAGTTGGCCAAGTTCGGCGCACCGACATTCGACGCCTGGATCGTGCGCAAGGACTTCGCCCAGAAGCATCCTGAAATCGTCACCGCCTTCGCCAAAGTGACCCTGGACGCCTACGCCCAGTACCGCAAGGACCCACAAGCCTGGCTGGCCGATGCGTCCAACGTCGACAAACTGGTGAAGCTCTCCGGTGCCAAGGCCAGCGATATCCCGTTGTTGCTGCAAGGCAACGTCTTTCCCCTGGCGGCCGATCAGGTCGTGAGCCTCGGCGCACCGACCACCCAAGCCATCACCGATACCGCGGCGTTCCTCAAGGAGCAAGGCAAAGTCGAAGCCGTGCTGCCGGACTACGCGCCTTACGTCAGCGCCAAATACATCACTCGCTGATCAAAAAAAGGAGACATGCGATGGCCTTGCTTCAGCTGGAGCGCATCAGCGCACAGTACCCCGGCGCGGCGGAACCAGTGCTGGCGGAGATTTCCCTGACCCTGGGGCCGAAGCAGTTGCTGGTTGCCCTCGGTCCGTCCGGCAGTGGCAAGACATCGCTGTTGAACCTGATTGCCGGGTTCGTCGAGCCCAGCGCCGGGCAGATCACCCTCGACGGCACGCCGGTCAAGGGCCCGAGCGCCGAACGCGGCGTGGTGTTCCAGGACGATGCGCTGCTGCCGTGGCAGGACGTACTGGCAAACGTCGGGTTCGGCCTGGAACTGGCCGGCATTCCCAAGGAAAAACGCGAGGCTCGCGCTCGGGAAATGCTTGCCCTGGTGGACCTGGCCGGTTTCGAGCAACGCCGCGTCTGGCAGCTCTCCGGCGGTCAGAAACAACGCGTCGGCCTGGCCCGGGCGTTGGCGGCCGACCCGCGTGTGCTGTTGATGGACGAACCGTTCGGTGCGCTGGACGCCTTCACCCGCGAGCAGATGCAGGAACTGTTGCTACAGGTCTGGCAGCGCACCGCCAAGCCGGTGTTCCTGATCACCCATGACATTGAAGAAGCCGTCTTCCTCGCCACTGACTTGATTCTGCTGGCACCGAACCCGGGGCAGATCGTCGAACGCCTGAGCCTGGATTTCGGCCAGCGCTACGGGGCCGGGGAATCGGCACGGTCGATCAAGTCCGACCCACGCTTCATCGAAACCCGCGAGCATGTGCTCGCCAAAGTGTTTTCCCAACGCAGCGCCACTCGACCCCAGGAGCGCGCATGAGCACCTACGAAATTCCCGCCGGGGTCCGTGACGCGACGACCCGGCCCACGACCAGCGGTTCGAGACCCCACCTGAGTACGCGTTGGATCAGCGGCTTGACCCTGATCGCGCTGCTGACAGCCTGGTGGGCCGTCACCGCCAGCGGCCTGATCGAACCGCTGTTCCTGCCCCCACCCTCGGCCGTGCTGCAAAAAGGCTGGCTGCTGGCGACCCACGGCTACATGGACTCCACCCTCTGGCAACACTTGGCCGCCAGCCTTGAACGCATCGGCCTGGGCCTGTTGTTCGCGGTGCTGACGGCGGTGCCGGTGGGCATCGCCATTGGCGCCAACCGCATCGCGCGCGGTGTGCTCGATCCGTTGATCGAGTTCTACCGGCCGATCCCACCGTTGGCGTACCTGCCATTGATCGTGATCTGGTGCGGCATCGGCGAGTTGTCGAAGGTACTGCTGATCTACCTGGCGATCTTCGCCCCGATTGCCATTGCCACCGCCACCGGCGTGCGCACCGTCGACCGGGCCAAGCTGCGTGCGGCGCAGTCGTTGGGCGCCACGCGGGCACAGTTGATTCGCCATGTGATCCTGCCCAGTGCCCTGCCGGACATTCTCACCGGCATCCGTATCGGCCTGGGCGTGGGTTGGTCGACACTGGTGGCCGCCGAACTGATCGCTGCCACCAGCGGCCTGGGGTTCATGGTGCAGTCAGCGGCGCAGTTCCTGGTCACCGACGTGGTGGTGCTGGGAATCCTGGTGATCGCGCTGATTGCCTTCGCCATGGAAATGGGCCTGCGCGCCCTGCAACGCAAACTGGTGCCGTGGCACGGCCAGACCCATTGATACCCAATGACCACGCCGACCATTCGGCGCCCAGACCGAGAACACTGCGATGAACCGCCCGACCATTACGCCTTTGAGCACCGCCCTCGGCGCGCAGATCGAAGGAATCGATATCCGCCAGCCGCTGAGCCTGGCCGACCGCGACACCCTCGAGCAGGCGCTGCTCGAACACCAGGTGCTGTTTTTCCGCGACCAGCCGATCGAACCGCCACAGCAGGCGCGCTTCGCCGGGTATTTTGGCGACCTGCACATTCATCCGATCTACCCCAACGTGCCGGAGCAGCCCGAAGTATTGGTGCTCGACACCGCCGTCACCGATGTCCGCGACAACGCCGTGTGGCACACCGACGTGACCTTTCTACCAACGCCAGCCCTCGGCGCGGTGCTCAGCGCCAAGCTGTTGCCGGCGGTGGGTGGCGATACGTTGTGGGCCAGTGGCATCGCCGCCTATGAAGCCTTGTCGACACCGTTGAAACGCTTGCTGGAAGGCCTGACGGCGACCCACGATTTCACCCGATCCTTTCCCTTGGAGCGCTTTGGCAACACCGCCGAAGACCTGGCGCGCTGGGAAGAGGCACGGCGGAAAAACCCGCCGCTGTCCCATCCGGTGATCCGCACCCATCCGGTGAGCGGGCGTCGTTCACTGTTCGTCAATGAAGGCTTCACGACACGGATCAACGAACTGTCGGAAAGCGAAAGCGAGGCGATCCTGAAACTGCTGTTCGTCCACGCCACCCGCCCGGAGTTCACCCTGCGCTGGCGCTGGCAGGTCAACGACGTGGCGTTTTGGGATAACCGTGTGACCCAGCATTTCGCCGTGGACGACTACCGCCCGGCCCGGCGGGTGATGCACCGGGCGACGGTGTTGGGGGATGTGCCGTTTTTTCGCTGAATAGCGATGGAATCGCCTTTGTGCCGAGGGGATTTATCCCCGCTGGGCTGCGTAGCGTCCCTAAAACCTGCACGCACGATCTGAAAGGCAGATCGTGCTGAGCTGTTCCTGGGGCTGCTTCGCAGCCAGCGGGGATAAATCCCCTCGCCACAGGGGGGGGTTGTGTTATTCCGCCGACGAAGGCTTTTCCCAAAGATTGATCCCGCCTTCCTGGGCAAACCGGTCGATCTCGGCCAGTTCTTCGGCGCTGAAGTTCAGGTTCTGCAAGGCTCCGACGTTCTCGATGATCTGCTCCGGCCGGCTGGCGCCGATCAGGGCGGAGGTGACCCGGGGATCGCGCAAGGTCCAGGCCAGGGCCATTTGCGCCAGGCTCTGGCCACGACGCTGGGCGATCTCATTGAGGGCGCGCACGTGGGCGAGGTTCTCCTGCGACAAGTGCGAAGCCTGCAACGAACCGCCCCCCGGCCGATTCACCCGCGCATCGGCCGGAACGCCCTTGAGGTACTTGTCGGTCAGCAGCCCTTGGGCCAGCGGGGTGAAGGCAATCACACCGGTCCCCAATTCGTCGGTGGCGTCCAGCAGGTCTTTTTCCACCCAGCGGTTGAGCAGGTTGTAGGCCGGCTGGTGGATCAGCAGCGGGACTTTCCATTCCTTGAGCAGCGCCGCCATTTCCCGGGTCTTCACTCCGGAATACGAGGAAATACCGATGTACAACGCCTTGCCCTGCTGCACCGCAGTGGCCAGTGCACTGGCGGTTTCTTCCAGGGGTGTATCGGGGTCGAAGCGGTGGGAATAGAAGATGTCCACATAGTCCAGCCCCAAGCGTTGCAGGCTCTGGTCGAGGCTGGCCAGCACGTATTTGCGCGAGCCACCGCCCTGGCCGTAAGGCCCTGGCCACATGTCCCAACCGGCCTTGCTGGAGATGATCAACTCATCGCGGTACTGCTGGAAATCTTCGCGCAGCAACCGGCCGAAATTGATCTCGGCGCTGCCATAGGGCGGGCCGTAGTTGTTGGCCAGGTCGAAGTGGTTGATGCCCAGGTCGAACGCCGTGCGCAGCAAGGCGCGCTGGGTGTCGATGGGCGTACTGTCGCCGAAGTTGTGCCACAACCCCAGCGACAACGCCGGCAGCACCAGCCCGCTGCGACCGACGCGGCGGTAAGGAATGGACTCGTAGCGGTTTTGCGCAGCGGTGTAGGTCATCGAAAAGGCTCTCTGTTCGGACGGCGGGTGGCAGAAGCTAACATTTCACAGACGCCTCGGTCAGGCTGAAAGTTCGCGCAAGGCCGCCGCTGCCAGAAAACCGGAACGCGAGCTATAACGCTGGTCCCGTCGCACGGTTTGGTCGATGCGCTCAAGCAATTGCTCGGGCAACGTGGCGTTGAACCGCACTGACTTTCCGAAATAGGGCGTGACATCAAACTCAACCACCCCCCATATCCCCCCGGCGTATTGCGGATCGTCGAGATGATCGTCAATTTCATGGATCTGCGGCAGCGGTTCGCCGTCGGCTATCAAGCCTTCATAGTGCAACGAGAGCGCCTCTTTCACATTTTCGAATGCCTGGCTCACAGTACTGCCTGCGGAGAAACAACCCGGTACATCCGGGACCGTCACTCCGTAGTCGGAATCGGCATCCTTGTGCAGAACGACCGGAAATTTCATGTGGACGAATCCTTCCTTCAGATCCGGCAACCGCAGCAACCGGCCTGATAACAATGCATCCCCATCGGGGATTTCGTAATCGGTCATGGGCTTCATTTCAGGCCCGCCTGTTTCAATATGCTATTGATCGTGCCTCTGGGCAGATCGGTGTCAGGGTGCTCGATCGTCACCCTCCCAGCCTTGATGGAATGCTTGTACTGATGATGGCTACCCTTGACTGCCACCAGGTACCAACCGTCCTCTTCGATCTTCCTGATCATTTCCCGACTTCGCATCACCTTTGCCTTATTCGACAACTCTGCCGGAAAACTCTAGCTGCGAAAAAGCCTTCTGATACACACAATACACACTCAGAAAAATATTAGTTCAACTCTCCAACCAATGCACCGTCATCACCACTCGTCATCGCGCCTGCGCAAACACCTCCGTCACCCAATCCACGAATACGCGAACCCGTGGCGACATGTGTCGGTTGTGGGGATAGAGCACCGACACCGGCATGGAGGGCGGCGGGTAGGCGGTGAGGACTTCCTGGATCATTCCCTGCCGGATCGGTTCTTCCATTCGGTAATGCGGGCATTGGATCAGGCCCAGGCCGGCGATGGCCGAGGCGGCGTAGATCTCGGCGCCGGATACCGACAACGAGCCTCCGATCGGCACTTCCTTGAGTTCGCCATCGACCATGAATTCGAACGGATAGAGTTTGCCGGTGGTCCGCGAGACGTAATTCACCGCCCTGTGATGCTTCAAGTCATCGAGGCTCTTCGGCTCGCCATACTGGCGCAGGTAACCGGGGCTGGCACAGGTGATCTGCCGAAGGTTGGCGACACGCCGGCCGATCAATGACGAATCCGCCAACGTACCGGAACGCAGCACGCAATCGACACCCTCGGCAATCAGGTCGACGAAACGATCGGCCTCGCTGATGAACAGTTCTATTTCGGGGTAGCGGGCCATGAATTGCGGCAACGCCGGAATCACGAAGTACCGGGCCTGGGTGCCATGCAGGTCTACTCTGAGTTTGCCCTTGGGCGCAACGCCGCGAAACGCCAGTTCGGCCTCTTCAAGCTCCGCCAGCAATTGCACGCAGCGCGGGTAGTAGGCTTCGCCGTCGAGGGTCGGGCGTACCTTGCGGGTGCTGCGCTCCAGCAAACGAATGCCCAGCCAGGCTTCGAATTGATTGAGCGTATGGGTCAGCGTGGCCCGGGGCATATTCAAGTCTTCAGCGGCCAGGGTGAAGCTGCTGCGCTCGTATATGCGGACAAATACCCTCATCGCCTTGACTTGGTCCATCTGAATCCCGTGCGCTTATTGTTGGAAAATATTGAACAGTCAAGGCAACTCTCGGGCATTTATCGCCAAGAGTAAACATGTGAATCTGACTTCAACGAATCACAACACTTCAACCTCAAAGGAACCTCACATGACTGTTCAAAACTCGAAAGTTGCCATCGTGACCGGCGCGTCCCGCGGCATCGGAGCAGAGATTGCCAAGCAATTGGCCAGCGAAGGTTTTGCCGTCGTCATCAATTACGCCAACAGCGCCACCGAAGCCTCGAAACTGGTGGTTCAACTGCGCCAGGCCGGCCACCAAGCCATAGCGATCAAGGCGGACGTGTCCTCTTCAGCCGATGTGCGGCGGATGTTCGACGAAACCGAAGCCCAACTGGGCAAGGTCGATGTGTTGATCAATAACGCCGGCATCCTTCAGGTAATGCCCCTGGCGCAGCACAGCGACGAGCTGTTCGAGCAGACGTTCGCCATCAACACCCGTGGCACCTTCAACACCTTGCGCGAAGCCGCGACCCGCTTGAACGACGGTGGCCGGATCGTGAATTTTTCCAGCAGCACCGTAGGCCTGAACCTGCCCGGCTACTCGGTGTACATCGCCAGCAAGGCGGCGGTGGAATCCCTGACCCAGGTGTTCGCCAAGGAGCTGCGCGGGCGCCAGATCACGGTCAACGCCGTGGCCCCCGGCCCGGTCGCCACCGAATTGTTCATGCACGGCAAGAGCGAAGAACAGGTGCAGCACTACGCCAAGATGCCGCCCCTGGAGCGCCTCGGCCAGCCGCAGGACATTGCCAGCATCATCGCGTTCCTGGTGAGCCCGGCCGCTGGTTGGGTGAACGGGCAGGTCCTGCGGGCCAATGGCGGACTGGTCTGAAGCTTCGCCGGGCGGCGTCCGCCAAATCGCTATCGCGAGCAGGCTCGCTCCCACAAGGGAATCGGCAGCCCTCCAAGAAGGACTCACTGCCCCTGTGGGAGCGAGCTTGCTCGCGATGAGGCCGGTAAAGATGGAAAACCTACGGCCTCGCTCAGCGCACCAAATGCAGGAACTGCAGGTGCCGCTCGTACTGGTCGAGGATGTCGTTGATGATTTGCTCCTTGGTGTAGCCCACCAGGTCGTAATCCTGGCTGCCTTCGCTCAAGTGCACCTCGGCACGGTAGTAGCGCCGGTTGTTGAGCTCCTTCGAGCCCATGCCGCCGCGGGCGAAGGACGGCGTGAAGTAGCCACGCATCTGCACCTGGTAAATGAACGGATGCTGCTCGCCGTGACCGATCTCCAGGCTGACGCTGTCGTTGGCCGGGTCGGGCTGGGTCACCACCGTCAGCCCCTTCTCGACGAACACCGCGGTCACTTCTTCAATGGCCGGGCGCACCGTGGTGTCGAGGAAACGGTACACCTCATCACGGGACGGAAAATGCACCGCCTGGCTCAAGCGCTGACGCCAGCCGCCCGTGCCCCGGCGCGATCCCGACACAGGTGCCAGGGAATGCAATTGCGCGATCTGCTTCTGGGACTCCAGGTAAAACGCCTTGTGCAGGCCCCACATCATCAACAGCAAAATCAGTGAGAACGGCAAGGACGTCAGCACCACCGCCGACTTCAAGGCATCGATGCTGCCGGAGAACAACAACGCACTGGTCACCAGGGCCGTCATCGCGCCCCAGAACACCCTCAACCATTTCGGCCCATCCTCATCGGGATTGCCGCCCTTGGCCGACAGCGTCGAAAGCACCACGGTGCCCGAGTCGGCGGACGTGACGAAGAACACGAAGCTGATGAACACGGTGACCGCGATGACGGTCTTGCTCCAGGGGTAGGTTTCCAGCAGCAGGTAAAGGCTCATCGACGGGTTTTCCAGGGCGGACATGCCCAGGGCGCTCATGCCGTGGTTCAGCACTTGGTCGATGGCGCTGTTGCCGAAGATCGACATCCACGCCAGGGTGAAGCCCAAGGGGATCAGCAGCACGCCGAACACGAATTCACGGATGGTGCGGCCACGGGAAATCCGCGCGATGAACAGCCCCACGAAGGGCGACCAGGCGATCCACCAGGCCCAGTAGAACACCGTCCAGCCACCCAGCCATTCACTGGGCTCGTTGTAGGCGTACAGGTCGAAACTCTTCATCGGCAAGGCACCGAGGTAATCGCCGATGTTCTGGATCAAGGTATTGAGCAAATGCTGGGTGGGCCCGGCGAACAGCACGAACAGCAGCAACGCACAGGCCAGCAGCATGTTGATGTCGGACATGACCCGCACACCCTTGTCGACACCGGCCACCGCGACGATGATCGCCGCGCCCATCATCAGCACGATCAAACCAACTTGAATCCACTGGGTGTGAGCAATGCCGAACAGGTAGTCGAGCCCGGAATTGAGGTGCAGCACACCAAACCCCATGTCCGCGCCGAGGCCGAACACCGTCGCGATAATGCCGAAGCCGTCCACGGCGTAGCCGATGGGGCCGTTGATGCGCTTGCCGATCAGCGGGTACAGCGCCGAACGCAGGGCCAGCGGCAAATTGTGCCGGTAGGCGAAATATGCCAAGGCCATGCCTACGAACGCAAAGACGCCCCAGCCGTGCAGGCCCCAGTGCAAGAACAGGATCTGCATGGCCTGGCGCGCCGCCTCGGCGGTACCGGCCTGGCCCTGGGGCGGCTGCACCATGTGGGTCAGCGGCTCGGAAACGCAGAAGAAAAACAGCGTGATGCTGATGCCGGCGGCAAACAGCATGCCGGCCCAGGACAGATAACTGAATTCGGGCTCGTCGTGGTCGGCACCGAGCTTGATCTTGCCGTAGCCGGACAAGGCGGTGACCACCACGAAGACCAGATACAGCGTCATCGCGAGCATGTAGTACCAGCCGACCGTATTGGCCGCCCAGTTCTGTGCCGCCAGCAACCAGGCGCCGGCCTGGGCGGGCATGGCAATCACCACCAGGCCGAACAACAGGATGAAGGTCGCGGCGAAGTAAAATACCGGCGGGTTCATGCGGACCAGGCCGCTGGGTGGCAGGGACGAAGCACTCATGGGCGAGGCACCCCGGGCAGCGAAACGGCGAGGGTCGAAAACGGACTCGGCAAAAGCAAGCCTCCTTATTGTGAGCGGGCAGCAAACCGACGGTTTAACTTGAATGAACGTTCAAGTTAAACATGAATAGGCAGCTAAGGACTAATCGCAGGGCTCAACGGCATGTTTCCTACGCTAGCCTACGGGAGGGTATGACGTTGCCTGGTGAGCATTCGTTCAGTGCCTAAGCCATATACACAACCCCCTGTGGGAGCGAGCTTGCTCGCGATGGCGGTATGTCAGTCAATACAGAGGCCAACTGAACCACCGCTATCGCGAGCAAGCTCGCTCCCACAGGATTTGAGGTGTTCATAAATCATGTGTCACTCCCTGCCCGTCGCCGGTTCACTTCCAAACCAATGATTGCCGGTTGCCCACGAATATCCGCGTGCCTATAGTCCAGACATCGCCTACAACCAGTACGGACCCATGATCAAAGAACAGTTGTCTCGCTTTAACCGTCTCGACCTGCTCAGCCATCCGACACCGCTGGAAAAACTCGACCGCCTCTCCACCTGGCTCGGCCGGGACATCTACATCAAGCGCGACGACCTGACGCCCCTGGCCTTGGGCGGCAACAAGCTGCGCAAGCTCGAATACCTGGCCGCCGATGCCATCGCCCAAGGCGCCGATACCCTCATCACCGCCGGGGCGATCCAGTCCAATCACGTACGCCAGACCGCCGCCCTGGCCGCGAAGCTCGGCCTGGGTTGCGTGGCCTTGCTGGAAAATCCCATCGGCACCGAAGACAGCAATTACCTGGGCAACGGCAACCGGCTGCTGCTGGAGCTGTTCGACGCCAAGGTCGAGCTAGTGGAAAACCTGGACAACGCCGACGAGCAATTGCAGGCCCTCGCCGGGCGTCTGCGCAGCAATGGGAAAAAGCCCTACCTGGTGCCGATTGGCGGTTCGAACGCCTTGGGCGCACTGGGGTATGTGCGCGCCGGCCTGGAACTGGCCGAGCAGATCAAAGACACCGGAATCGAGTTCGCTGCCGTGGTACTCGCCTCGGGCAGTGCCGGGACCCACAGTGGCCTGGCGCTGGCGTTGAGTGAAAGCCTGCCGGCGCTTCCGGTCATTGGCGTCACGGTTTCGCGTAGCGAGGAGGACCAGTTTCCGAAGGTCCAGGGCCTGGCCGAACGCACGGCAGCGTTGCTCGAAGTCGCCCTTCCGGAAGCGTTCAAAGTGATCTTGTGGGATGAATATTTCGCCCCCCGCTACGGCGAACCGAACGCCGGGACACTGGCGGCAGTCAAGCTGCTGGCCAGCCAGGAAGGCCTGTTGCTCGATCCGGTCTACACCGGCAAGGCCATGGCCGGCCTGCTCGATGGCATTGGCCGCGACCGTTGCGACGAAGGCCCGATCATCTTCCTGCACACCGGCGGCGCGCCGGCGTTGTTTGCCTATAACGCAGCGTTTTAGGATTATTGAAGATCCCTTGTGGGAGCGGGCTTGCTCGCGAAGGCGGCGTGTCAGTCGATATATTCCTGGCAGATACACCGCCTTCGCGAGCAAGCCCGCTCCCACAGGAACTCATTCCAAATAGATATATTTGGTTGATTTAATATTATTTTCCAATCTATAAAAGCCAATTTATAGTCTCGCCGCAGGCGCATTTGCCGCGAGACGCCCAGGTCGCTTTGAGGCAGGATGTGGCAACCTTTTCAAATCGCGGCTACGCCTTATCTCAGCCAAAATATCTCTTCATAAGAAAACACAGGGGCTTGTCATGAATTTTTCCGCATTACGTCGCAACCTGTTGGTCGGTTCGCTGGGCCTGGCATTGAGCGCCGGGCTGCTGGGGCAAGCGGTTGCCGGTGAGCAACTGCAGAAAATCAAGGATGCCGGTGAAATCAAGATCGGCCTGGAAGGCACTTATCCACCGTTCAGCTTCGTTGATGACAGCGGCAAGCTGACCGGCTTCGAAGTGGAGTTCTCCGAAGCCCTGGCCAAGGAATTGGGTGTGAAGGTCAAGCTGCAGACGACCCCATGGGCCGGCATCCTCGCGGCGTTGGAATCCAAGCGTCTGGACGCAGTGGTCAACCAGGTGACCATCTCCGAGGAACGTAAGAAAAAGTACGACTTCTCCGAGCCGTACACCGTTTCCGGGATTCAAGCGCTGGTACTGACCAAGAAAGCCGACGAGCTGAACATCAAGAAGGCCGCTGACCTGGACGGTAAGAAAGTCGGCGTGGGCTTGGGCACCAACTACGAACAGTGGGTAAAAGCTGAAGTACCGGGCGCCCAAGTCAAAACCTACGATGACGACCCAACCAAGTTCCAGGACCTGCGCGTCGGCCGTATCGATACCATCCTGATCGACCGTCTGGCCGCACTGGAATACGCCAAGAAAGCCAAGGACACCACCGTCACCAGCGAAGCCTTCTCCCGCCAGGAAGCCGGTATCGCCCTGCGCAAAGGCGAGCCCGAACTGCTGGCAGCCGTGAACAAGGCCATCGAGAAACTGCGCGCCGACGGTACGTTGAAGAAACTTTCGGAAAAATACTTCAGCGCTGACGTTACCCAATAATGGAAGCAGCTCTTCAACTCGCACTGGACTCCGCGCCCTTTTTGCTCAAGGGCGCGTATTACACGGTCATCCTCAGCCTGGGCGGCATGTTTTTCGGCTTGCTGCTGGGGTTCGGCCTGGCGCTGATGCGCCTGTCGCGCTTCAAACTGGTGAGCTGGATTGCCCGCATCTACGTGTCGTTCTTTCGCGGCACGCCGTTGCTGGTGCAGTTGTTCGTGATCTATTACGGGTTGCCGCAACTGGGCATCGAGCTGGATCCGCTGCCCGCGGCCCTGATCGGTTTCTCGCTGAACATGGCCGCCTATGCGTGTGAAATCCTGCGGGCTGCCATCAGCTCCATCGAGCGCGGCCAGTGGGAAGCGGCGGCGAGTATCGGCATGACCCGCGCCCAGACCCTGCGTCGGGCCATCCTGCCGCAAGCCGCACGCACGGCCCTGCCACCGTTGGGCAACAGCTTCATTTCCCTGGTCAAGGACACCGCGCTGGCGGCGACCATCCAGGTGCCGGAGCTGTTCCGCCAGGCGCAGTTGATCACCGCGCGAACCTTCGAAATCTTCACCATGTACCTTGCCGCCGCGCTGATCTATTGGGTTCTTGCCACCGTGCTCTCGCACCTGCAGAACGTTCTGGAAGCCCGGGTCAATCGGCATGACCAGGAGTCCTGACCCATGATTGTCGTGGAAAAACTGACAAAGCAGTTCAAGGGTCAGGTGGTGCTCAACGGCATCGACCTGAAGATCGAAGAAGGCGAAGTGGTTGCGATCATCGGCCCCAGCGGCTCGGGCAAGACGACGTTCCTGCGTTGCCTGAACTTCCTCGAAGAACCTACCAGTGGCCGGATCAAGGTCGGCGACATCGAGATCGATGGCAGTCGCCCGCTGAACCAGCAACAAGGCCTGGTGCGCCGTTTGCGCCAGCAGGTGGGCTTCGTGTTCCAGAACTTCAACCTGTTTCCCCACCGCACCGCCTTGGAGAATGTCACCGAAGGCCCGCAAGTGGTGAAGAAAATTCCCCGCGCCGACGCCGAAGCCTTGGGACGCAAGCTGTTGGCCAAGGTCGGGCTGGCCGGCAAGGAAAACGCCTACCCACGGCGCCTTTCCGGCGGCCAGCAACAGCGTGTGGCGATTGCCCGGGCGTTGGCGATGGAACCAGCGGTGATCCTGTTCGACGAGCCGACCTCGGCCCTCGATCCGGAGCTTGTAGGCGAGGTCCTGGCAACCATTCGCGGCCTGGCCGAAGAAAAGCGCACCATGGTCATCGTGACCCACGAAATGGGCTTCGCCCGGGACGTGGCCAACCGTGTGGTGTTTTTCGACAAAGGCGTGATCGTCGAGCAAGGCGAAGCCAAGGCCTTGTTTGCAGCCCCCAAGGAAGAACGCACGCGACAGTTCCTCAGCAAGTTCCTCTCTGCCGGACGCGGCGACCAGTAAATCAGTGTTATCACTTCCAGGGATGGAAGTGAGACCGCTGCACAACTAACACGATATCGCCCCCCTTTTATCCGGCCGACACAACTTGCAACTTTACACCCGACTAAAGCCTCCGACTTCCATATAGGAAGTAACCTATATAATTCTCGCAACACTTACCCTCTGTCTGTCTCACAAACTTAGTGGTCCGGCGCGGTTTCCAGCCCTTTTTGAAAAACCAACCAACCTAGGAAATCGGCCTGCCGCGCAGCATATTCTTAACATGCGCACGTAGGATTTTTCTGAAGCCTTTCACCACGCGTTATTAAGCAACCGGCTCTATTGACACTGAAACTGTAGAGCCCTTATCTAGTGCCCGACAGGCGACGCACCGTATTTAGTTTGCGCAGCAACTAAGCGCAGACAGTCCCTATGGCTACACCCATAACAACTACATCGCGATGATCCATCGATTTCTGATCATCACGAAACGGACTTAGTTTTCAAGCATCAAGGAGAACACCATGACATGTAAGTCGAAGAGTCCTGAACTGGCCGCCCCTACATTGGCCAACGCCCACCCTACTGGCATCAATATCGCCAACGCCGCTCACTTGGAGGTAGCCATTGCACCTTACCCCGGCATGGACACCGGTGACCTGATCGAACTGTTCTGGGACAACTGCTACGTCGGCTCGCGCGTGCTGTCGCAGGCCGATGTACCGGGCAACATCACGATGCGGGTCCCGGAGAGCTTCATCGTCAACGGGACCTCGCGCATCCATTATCGGGTGATGCAAGTCGGACGCGGGCCGGCGTTGTCGGCCAAGCAACAGGTGCTGGTGAAGCTCGATTGTCCCGGCGGCCAACCGTTGGCCCTGAGCGGCGATGAAAACCAGGGATTGGCGCCGGTGCGCATTCCTACCACCATCCGGCGCCAAGGGGTAAACCCGAACCAGATCAAGCGCGGCGTACCGCTGACCATCGAACCCTACCTGAACATGGCCGTCGGCGATGCCGTGACCCTGCGCTGGGGCGATGTGCGCATGGACCTGCCTGCGCTCACCGCCAGCGAAGTCGGCCAACCGATCAATATCTGGGTCCCACCGCAGATCATCCTGGAGGCGGGAGAAGACCTGCGCCTGGAAGTGACCTATTGCATCCTCGACCGCGTGGGAAACAACTCCCACTGGGCACCGCCACGGACGTTGAAGATCGGTTGCGCCAATCCGTACCTGAACACTTCACCGAAACTGGCACTCATGGCTGCCGAAACGCGCCGCCGAGAGCCATGATGCAAACAGTTATGCGGCCAGCCTGCTTTTGTGGCGAGGGCGCTTGCTCCCACCGGGCCTGTAGGAGCTGTCGAGCGGAGCGAGGCTGCGATCTTTCCCCTGCCGCTTGAGTCCCAAGCGAAAGATCAAAAGATCGCAGCCTTCGGCAGCTCCTACAGCGCAGCCCAAGCGGGAGCAAGCACCCTCGTCACAAAAAGCTGCTTCATCCTGGGGAGCATACGGGCTTCAATTTAAAACCAACCTATCAATATTCCTAAAAGTTAGTTCAAAAATAATTTACACACGCTTAGGGTATATAGACCGGACCACCGGACATTCTTGATTTTTGCTCGCCGCCTTCATCGCGGCGTTTCTTGAGATGTGAGGTGGGTATGGAACGCAACACAATCGCCCCAGTGCAGTATGCCAAGGCACTGCCCGCAGCCACGGAGTGGCTGTAATGTCGGATTTGGCGCAAGCAAAGGTCCAGAGCGACCTGGACATCGCCCCCCTGCTGTTGCCCGCACAGGTGTTGCGCAACGATGCCGAGGCGATCAAGGCCGCCCATGAACTGGCACAGGTCGCCCGTCAGCAAGCCGCGCGTCGTGACCAGCAACGCAAGTTGCCTTGGGCGGAAATCGAGCAATTCACCCGTAGCGGACTGGGCAGCATCGCCGTTCCCCGGGCCTACGGCGGCCCGCAGGTTTCGTTCGTCACCCTGGCCGACGTGTTCGCAATCATTTCCGCCGCCGACCCGGCCCTGGGACAGATCCCCCAGAACCAGTTCGGCGTGCTCCAGCTGATTCTCGGTACCGGTACCGAGCGGCAGAAAAAAATCCTGTTGCAGAGCGTGCTCGAAGGCTGGCGCATCGGCAATGCCGGGCCCGAACGTGGCACTCGCAACACCCTTGAACTCAAGGCGCGGATCACCGCCGACGGTGACGGCTTCGTCATCAATGGCCAGAAGTTCTATTCCACTGGCGCACTGTTCGCCCACTGGGTCGCGGTCAAGGCGCTGAATGACGAGGGCCGACAAGTGCTGGCGTTCGTGCGGCGCGGTACCCCGGGCCTGCGGATCGTCGACGATTGGTCGGGCTTCGGCCAACGCACCACGGCCAGCGGCACCGTGCTGCTGAACAATGTGCGGGTGGATGCCGACCTGGTACTGGAAAACTGGCGCATCAACGAAACGCCCGGCGTGCAAGGGGCGATTTCCCAACTGATCCAGGCCGCCATCGATGCGGGCATTGCTCGTGGCGCCATCGACGATGCCATCGCCTTCGTCCGCGAACGGGCCCGGCCCTGGATCGACGCCAAGGTCGAGCGGGCCAGTGATGACCTCTACGTGATCGCCGACATCGGCAAGCTGAAAATCGAGTTGCACGCCGCCGAAGCGTTGCTGCGCAAGGCCGGACACGTATTGGACCAAGTCAGCGCCGCCCCCATCACGGCACAATCGTCCGCCCGCGCCTCAATTGCCGTGGCCGAAGCCAAGGCACTCACCACCGAGATCGCCCTGCAAGCCAGCGAGAAACTGTTCGAGCTGGCCGGCAGCCGCGCCACCCTCGCCGAATTCAATCTTGACCGCCACTGGCGCAACGCACGGGTCCACACCCTGCACGACCCGGTGCGCTGGAAGTATCACGCGGTAGGCGCCTACCACCTGAACGGCACCTTGCCGGCCCGGCATTCCTGGATCTGACGACCCGACCTCTGGAGCAGTACATGACGTTTTCTCAACACGTCGCGGTGATCACCAGCGATGAACAAGCCCTGATCGTGGCCAGTGACCTGGCCGATGACTTCAAGCGCGACAGTGCCCTGCGCGACCGCGAGCGGCGCTTGCCGTACCCGGAACTGGAGGCCTTCTCTCGTTCTGGCCTGTGGGGCATCAGTGTACCCAAGGCCTATGGCGGCGCCGGGGTATCCAATGTCACCCTGGCCAAAGTCATTGCGCTGATTTCCCAGGCCGACGGCTCGCTGGGGCAGATTCCGCAAAATCATTTCTACGCCCTGGAGGTGCTGCGGGTAAACGGCACTGAAGCGCAAAAACAACGCCTGTACGCCGAAGTGCTCGCCGGGCGGCGTTTTGGTAACGCCTTGGCCGAACTTGGCACCAAGACTGCCCATGACCGCACCACCCAACTGCGCCGCGACGGCGAGGGCTATCGCATCAACGGCCGCAAGTTCTACGCCACGGGGGCGATCTATGCCCAGCGCATCCCCACCTCGGTGGTGGATGAAAACGGCGTGCAGCAACTGGCGTTCGTCCCTCGCGACAGCAAAGGCCTGACGGTGATCGACGACTGGAGCGGTTTCGGCCAGCGCACTACGGGCAGTGGTTCGGTGGTGTTTGAAAACGTGTATGTCGCCGATGACGACATCGTGCCCTTCCAAAGTGCTTTCGAACGTCCGACACCGGTGGGGCCACTGGCGCAGATTCTTCACGCCGCCATCGACACCGGCATCGCCCGCGCCGCCTATGAAGACGCCTTGCATTTTGTCCGCAGTAAAACCCGTCCCTGGATCGATGCCACCAGCGACGTCGCCACCGAAGACCCGCACACCCTCAAGAGTTTCGGCCAACTGAGCATCCGCCTGCATGCCGCCGAAGCCCTGTTGGAACGCGCCGGTGAATTCCTCGACCGGGCCCAGGCCGACGCCCGGGCCGACACGGTCGCCGCCGCCTCGATTGCCGTGGCCGAAGCCCGTGCCATCAGCACCGAAATATCCCTGGCCGCCAGCAGCACGCTGTTCGAATTGGCCGGCAGCCAGGCGACCCTGGCCGAACATGGCCTCGACCGTCACTGGCGCAACGCCCGGGTGCACACCCTGCATGACCCGGTGCGCTGGAAATACCACGCCGTGGGCAACTTCTACCTCAACGACGAAAAACCGCCGCTGCGGGGGACCATCTGATGGCGGTCGGCAAGAAAAAGATCCTGCTCAACGCGTTCAACATGAACTGCATCGGGCACATCAACCATGGCCTGTGGACTCATCCCCAGGACACCTCGACTCAGTTCAACACCCTCGAATACTGGACCGCCCTGGCGCAATTGCTCGAGCGCGGGTTGTTCGACGGGCTGTTCATCGCCGACATCGTCGGGGTCTATGACGTGTATCAACAGTCGGTGGACGTCACGCTCAAGGAGTCGATCCAACTGCCGGTCAATGACCCATTGCTGCTGGTCTCCGCGATGGCCGCCGTGACGAAAAACCTGGGCTTCGGCCTCACCGCCAACCTGACCTACGAACCGCCCTACCTGTTTGCCCGACGCATGAGCACCCTCGACCACCTGAGTCGCGGCCGGGTCGGCTGGAACATCGTCACCGGCTACCTGGACAGCGCCGCCAAGGCCATGGGCCTGACGGCACAAGTCGAACATGACCGCCGCTACGACCAGGCCGACGAATACCTGCAAGTGCTCTACAAACTGTGGGAGGGCAGCTGGGAAAACGACGCCGTGCTCAACGACCGCGAGCAGCGGATCTATGCCCAACCGGAGAAAGTGCACAAGATCCGCCACCAGGGCGAGTTCTACCAGGTCGAGGGCTATCACCTGTGCGAACCTTCGCCCCAACGCACCCCGGTGCTGTTCCAGGCCGGCAGTTCCGAGCGCGGCTTGCTGTTCGCCGGGCGGCACGCCGAGTGCGTGTTCATCAGCGGCCAGAACAAACCGGCGACCAAGGCCCAGGTGGACAAGGTCCGCGCCAGCGCCGTGGAGGCCGGACGCAACCCCGAGGACATCAAAGTGTTCATGGGCCTGAACGTGATTGTCGGCGAGACCGAGGCGGCCGCCTGGGCCAAGCATGCCGAGTACCTGGGCTACGCCAGCGCCAAGGCCGGGGTGGCGCATTTTTCCGCCTCGACGGGGATCGATTTTTCCCTGTACGAACTGGACGAGCCGATCCAGTACGTCAAGAGCAACGCCATCCAGTCCGCCACCAAGACCTTGCAGAACAACGACTGGACCCGGCGCAAGTTGCTGCAACAACACGCCTTGGGTGGTCGCTACATCACGGTGGTGGGCTCGCCCGAACAGGTGGCCGATGAGCTGGAGTCGTGGATCGCCGAAACCGGCCTCGATGGCTTCAACCTGACGCGCATCGTGACGCCGCAAAGCTATGTGGACTTCATCGACCTGGTGATTCCCGAACTGCAGCGACGCGGTTCGTACAAGACCGGATACGACACCGGCACCCTGCGGGAAAAGCTGTTCCGCGCGGGGGACCATTTGCCCGAACAACACACTGGCTCAACTTATCGGCACTGACTCTGTTGGAACTTGCTCTTGCTCGGTCCTGTAGGAGCTGGCGAAGCCTGCGATCTTTTGATCTTTCGCTTGGGATTCAAGTGTTTGGGGAAAGATCGCAGCCTCGTTGCACTCGACAGCTCCTACACAGCTCCTACACAGACGAGCGGGAGCAGGCTCCCTTGTTACAAAAGCGCATGACTCAATTAATCAATGACTGGAATAACCGACATGACCACGCAACTCCTGACCCTGCCAGTCAAAGCGCTGGCCCTGGCCCTCGGCCTGTTCAGCTCGGCGCTGTTTGCCGCCGACGCACCGTTGAAGATCGGCACCACCGCCGCGTTCGCCATTCCCCTGGAAGCGGCGGTCGAGGAAGCCGGCAAGCAAGGCCTGAAGGTCGAACTGGTGGAGTTCAGCGACTGGATCGCGCCCAACGTCAGCCTGGCCTCCGGTGACATCGACGTGAATTACTTCCAGCACATCCCGTTCCTGGAAAATGCCAAGGCCGCCGCCGGGTTCGATCTGGTGCCGTTTGCGCCGGGGATCATCAACAACGTCGGCCTCTATTCGAAAAAATACAAAAGCTTCGACGAACTGCCCGAAGGCGCCAGCGTCGCCATTGCCAACGACCCGATCAACAGCGGTCGCGGCCTGCAACTGCTGGCCAAGGCCGGGCTGATCAGCCTCAAGCCGGGGGTCGGCTACAAGGCCACCGAAGACGATATCGTCGCCAACCCGAAGAAACTCAAGATCCTGCAAGTCGAAGCGGTGCAACTGGTGCGCGCCTATGAAGACGCCGACCTGGTGCAGGGTTATCCGGCCTACATCCGCCTGGCCAAGACCTTCGATGCCAGCTCGGCCTTGCTGTTCGACGGCCTCGATCACAAGGAATACGTGATTCAGTTCGTGATCCAGCCCAAGAGCCAGAACGATCCACGGCTGATCAAGTTCGTCGACATCTACCAGCACTCACCAGCCGTGCGCGCGGCCCTGGACAAGGCCCACGGCAAGCTCTACCAAGCCGGTTGGGAAGGCTGACATGAGCGCCGTCAACGCGCGACTCCGCGACGAAGCCCCCGCGCCGCAAAGCGCCGACCAGACTGAACTGCATCCAGAGCTGAACCGCGCCCACGTGCGCTTCATCGGCCTGGGCAAGACCTACAACGGCAGCCAGGGCCCGGTGGCGGCGCTGCAGGGCATCGACCTGGCGATCCAGCGCGGCGAAGTGTTTGGCATCATCGGCCGCAGCGGTGCCGGCAAGTCTTCACTGATCCGCACCATCAACCGGCTCGAACAACCCACCAGTGGCCGGGTGTTGATCGACCGGGTGGACATCGGCGAGTTCGATGAAGACCGCCTGGTGGCGCTGCGTCGGCGCATCGGCATGATCTTCCAGCACTTCAACCTGATGTCGGCCAAGACCGTGTGGCAGAACGTCGAACTGCCGCTCAAAGTCGCCGGCGTGCCCAAGGAGCAGCGCCAGCGCAAGGTCCGCGAGCTGCTGGAGCTGGTGGGTCTGCACGGCAAGCACAAGGCCTACCCGGCGCAGCTTTCCGGCGGGCAGAAGCAACGCGTCGGGATTGCCCGGGCGCTGGTGCATGACCCGCAGATTCTGTTGTGCGACGAAGCCACCTCGGCCCTGGACCCGGAAACCACCCAGTCGATCCTCGGCCTGCTGCGCGAGATCAACCAGCGGCTGGGCCTGACCATCGTCTTGATCACCCATGAAATGGCAGTGATTCGCGAAGTCTGCGACCGGGTGGTGGTGCTTGAGCAGGGGCGGATCGTCGAGCAGGGGCCGGTCTGGGAAGTCTTCGGCAACCCGCAACACGAGGTCAGCCGGACGCTGCTGGCGCCGTTGCAACACGCCATCCCGGAAGAACTGCAAAGTCGCTTGCAGGTGCTGCCGGCGTCGGCGGACGCGGCTACGGTGCTGCGCCTGCAATTCACCGGCATAGATCGCGAGGAACCGGATCTTGCCGCCTTGTTCAGCGCCCTGGGTGGGCGAGTGCGATTGCTGCACGGCGGCATCGAACGGATTCAGGGCCACGGGCTGGGGCAATTGCTGCTGGCCGTGGGCGGTTCGTCGTGGGGCGCCGAGGAACTGCGGCAACGGGCGGGCAATTGGGCGCAACGGGTGGAGGTGCTGGGTTATGTGGTTTGATCGGTTGCTGCAAGGTTTCATCGACACGTTCCTGATGGTCGGCGTGTCGTCGTTGATCGCGTTGCTGGCGGGCATCCCACTGGCGGTGATCCTGGTCACCAGCGGCAAGGGCGGGATCTATGCAGCGCCGGCCTTGAACCGGGCCCTGGGCGCGTTCGTGAACCTGTTCCGCTCCATACCGTTCCTGATTCTGATGGTGGCGCTGATTCCGTTCACCCGGCTGATCGTCGGCACCACCTATGGCGTGTGGGCCGCGGTCGTACCGCTGACCATCGCCGCCACGCCCTTCTTCGCCCGTATCGCCGAAGTCAGCCTGCGGGAAGTCGACCATGGCCTGATCGAAGCGGCCCAGGCCATGGGCTGCCGCCGCTGGCATATCGTCTGGCATGTGTTGCTGCCCGAAGCCCTGCCGGGCATCGTCGGCGGTTTCACCATCACGCTGGTGACCATGATCAACTCCTCGGCCATGGCCGGGGCAATCGGTGCCGGTGGCCTGGGGGACATCGCCTACCGCTATGGCTACCAGCGTTTCGACAGCCAGATCATGCTCACGGTGATCGTGTTGCTGGTGGCGTTGGTCGCCGTGATCCAATTGGGTGGTGATCGCCTGGCGCGGAGCTTGAACAAGCGCTGACTGGAGGAAGCAGTTGACCTGTGGGAGCAAAGCTTGCTTCCACAGGTAGACCGATGATCTTGCGGTATAGTCGGCTGACGCTCCCCACCTAAGCCTCCAATCATGAAACACACCGCCGACGACCTGCACGCCATCACCGCCACGACCCTGAGCCACTACAACACCGTGGCAGAAAGCTTCCGCGAAGGCACCCGCGACCATGATGTCAGCCAGAACATCGACGCCTTGCTGCGCCATATCCAGGGCCAGGCACCGCTGCACATCCTGGATTTCGGCTGCGGCCCAGGGCGCGACCTGCGCACCTTCACAGCCATGGGCCATGTCGCAGTCGGCCTCGACGGTTCAGAGGAGTTTGCCCGCATGGCACGCCAGGACAGCGGTTGTGAGGTGTGGCAGCAGGACTTCCTGGAACTCGACCTGCCGGCCGAACGCTTTGACGGGATTTTCGCCAACGCGGTGCTGTTTCATGTCCCGGTCCAGGAACTGCCTCGGGTACTCAAGCAACTGCACACCACGCTCAAGCCCGGCGGCGTGCTGTTCAGCTCCAACCCTCGGGGCGACAATCAGGAAGGCTGGAACGGCCAGCGCTTTGGCGCTTATCACGACCTCGCCGCCTGGCGCACGCTGCTCAGCGAGGCAGGTTTTGTGGAGCTGGAGCATTACTACCGGCCGGCGGGACTGCCACGGGAGCAACAGCCTTGGTTGGCGAGTGTCTGGCGCAGGCCTGCTTAGGATTCGAGGACGCCATCGCGAGCAAGCTCGCTCCCACACTCGATCAGTTGTGAACTCAGTATCGGTGGGCACCACAGCTCCATTGTGGGAGCGAGCTTGCTCGCGATAGCGCTCCAACAGTCAATGAAGCTTGATGGCTTGCCTCATCGCCTGGAAGCTTTCATTCCTGTTTCTTCAGCCACTTCTGCGACAACTGCTCCAGCCTCCCGTCATCCTTGATACGCGTCAGGGCGTTATCCAGGCTGGCCTTGAACGCCGGGTTGCCCTTCTGGAACGGAATCACCAGGCTCGGCGGCGGGCCGCTCTTCTCTTCCGGCTGGAACGACTGCGCCATGACCAACGGACGCTGCGGCTCCTCCTTGCTCGCCAGCAATTGTGCATCCGGACGGCTGTAAGCGGCACTGAGGTCGAAACGTTCCGCCAGTTCCGGGGTCATTGCTATGTGGTTGATGGCAATGTCGTACTTGCCGCTCTCCACACCGGGCAGCAGATCCCCGGCATCGGTGACCACGAAATCGGGCCGCACATCGAGTTCAGCCGCGAGCATTTCACCCAGCTCCACTTCGAAGCCGGTGAGTTTGCCGTCTTCCTTGAAGTTGAAGGGCGCGGTGTTGGCCTCAAGGGCAATGCGCAGTTCGCCACGGTCATTGATGTCATCGATCAGTTCGGCATGAGCCAGGGGGCTCAAAAGGGGTAGCAGGCAAATCAGGCCAGGCAGAAAGCGCATGGTCACTCCTTTGTATTTATACAAGCGACGCTCGTTTCAGGCTCGCTTTGCTATGGTTGTTGCAGGCTTCGACAACGATTGGTCATGAAGTTGTGATGGCCAGGCGGATTTCATGGAAAAACTGGAGAAAAAAATGAAAAGCTTTATGTCTCGTGCCGCGTTGGCCGGTCTGTTACTGGGCGCTTCGATGCTGGCAAGCGCCGCGACACCGGCGCCTAAAGGTGCTGAAGTGTTCATCGTTTCCCCGGAAGACGGTGCCACAGTCGCCCAGGAATTCACGGTCAAGTTCGGCGTCAAGGACATCGCCCTGGCCCCGGCTGGCGATGTGACCAAGAACACTGGCCATCACCATTTGCTGATCGATGTCGACAAACTGCCTGCCGCCGGCGCGCCGATTCCGACCGACGCCAACCACATGCACTTCGGCAAGGCACAGACCGAGGCCACCATCAAACTGGCGCCGGGCAAGCACACGTTGCAATTGATCCTGGGGGACAGTGGCCACATGCCGTTCGAGCCGTCGATCGTGTCCAAGAAGATCACGGTCACCGTGAAATAACGCATGACTGGCTCCCACAGGTCATGCTCGACAAAAAACGGGAGCCCTTGCGAGGCTCCCGTTTTTTTATTGCACGCCGAACTCGGCAAGCGGCTGGATACTGCGCTTAGAACAACACGCGGCAACGAATCGTGCCATTGATGTGCTGCAGCTTCTCTTGCGCCAGGTCCGAGTATTCGGCGTCGACGTCGATCACGACGTAGCCGACTTTCTCGTTGGTCTGCAGGAACTGACCGGAAATGTTGATGCCGTTTTCGGCGAAGACCTTGTTGATCTCGCTCATCACACCCGGGATGTTCTCGTGGATGTGCAGCAGGCGATGCTTGCCAGGGTGGGCCGGCAAGGCCACTTCCGGGAAGTTCACCGACGATACAGACGTACCGTTGTCGCTGTACTTGACCAGCTTCTCCGCCACTTCCAGGCCGATGTTGGCTTGGGCTTCAGCGGTGGAACCGCCGATGTGCGGGGTCAGGATCACGTTGTCCAGGCCACGCAGCGGGCTTTCGAAGATGTCGTCGTTGGAACGTGGCTCCACCGGGAACACGTCGATGGCGGCGCCGATCAGGTGCTTGTCCTTGATCGCTTCGGCCAGGGCGTCGAGCTTGACCACGGTGCCACGCGCGGCGTTGATCAGGATCCCGCCCTTCTTGATGGCACGGATTTCCTTCTCGCCGATCATCCACTGGGTGGCGGCGGTTTCCGGCACGTGCAGGGTCACGATGTCGGACATGCCCAGCAACTCGTGCAAGTCGTTGACCTGGGTGGCGTTGCCCAGGGGCAGCTTGGTCACGGTGTCGTAGAAGAACACTTGCATGCCCAGGCCTTCAGCCAGTACCGACAACTGCGTGCCGATCGAACCGTAGCCGACGATACCCAGCTTCTTGCCGCGGATTTCGAAGGAGTTGGCCGCGCTCTTGATCCAGCCACCACGGTGGCAGGAAGCGTTCTTCTCAGGGATGCCGCGCAGCAGCAGGATCGCTTCGGCCAGCACCAGTTCGGCGACGGAACGGGTGTTGGAGTACGGCGCGTTGAACACCGCGATACCGCGCTCGCGAGCCGCGTTGAGGTCAACCTGGTTGGTGCCGATGCAGAAGCAGCCGACCGCCACCAGTTTCTTGGCGTGGTCGAAGATCTCTTCGGTCAGTTGAGTACGGGAGCGAATGCCGATGAAGTGAGCATCGGCGATCTTTTCCTTGAGCTGGGCTTCCGGCAGAGAACTGGTGATGTACTCGATGCTGGTGTAGCCCGCCGACTTGAGGACGTCGACAGCCGATTGGTGGACGCCTTCGAGAAGAAGGAACTTGATCTTGCTCTTATCGAGAGAAGTCTTGCTCATCTGCGTAAACCTGTGTCCCGGAGAAAAATGGCAGGGAATCGGACAGCGCATGCTGGCCCGACCGGCGTGACAGCCGTCGCCGCAGAACAGCCGTTGGGCACTACGCTGCGGGGTCGGTATGCTAGCATACGCACCCCGCTAAACACTCATTCCTGCGACGTGAAGCGTTCTCAGGATGACCATGAATTGTTCGAGAGTTCTGTCGATGACCCATCCTGCCGTGATAGATGAGCTGAAGACCCTGGTTGAGCCTGGCAAGGTCCTGACCGATGCCGACTCCCTGAACGCTTACGGCAAGGATTGGACCAAGCACTTCGCCCCGGCGCCTTCGGCCATTGTCTTTCCCAAGACCACCGAACAGGTCCAGGCCATCGTGCGCTGGGCCAATGCGCACAAAATCGCGCTGGTGCCATCGGGCGGGCGCACCGGGCTGTCCGCCGCGGCCGTGGCCGCCAACGGCGAAGTGGTGGTGTCGTTCGACTACATGAACCAGATTCTCGACGTGAACCTGACCGACCGTACCGCCGTGTGCCAGCCGGGCGTGGTCACCGAACAGCTGCAGAACCAGGCCGAGGAACATGGCCTGTACTACCCGGTGGACTTCGCCTCGGCCGGCTCCAGCCAGATTGGCGGCAATATCGGCACCAATGCCGGCGGCATCAAGGTCATTCGCTACGGCATGACTCGCAACTGGGTGGCGGGCATGAAGGTCGTCACCGGCAAGGGCGATTTGCTGGAGCTGAACAAGGACCTGATCAAGAACGCCACCGGCTACGACTTGCGACAGCTGTTCATCGGCGCCGAGGGCACCCTGGGCTTCGTGGTCGAGGCCACCATGCGCCTGGACCGCGCGCCGAAAAACCTCACCGCCATGGTGCTCGGCACCCCGGACTTCGACTCGATCATGCCGGTGCTACACGCTTTCCAAGGCAAGCTGGACCTGACCGCCTTCGAATTCTTCTCCGACAAGGCCCTGGCCAAGGTCCTCGGTCGTGGCGACGTTCCGGCACCGTTCGAAACCGACTGCCCGTTCTACGCCCTGCTGGAATTCGAAGCCACCACCGAAGAGGTCGCCAACCACGCCCTGGAAACCTTCGAGCACTGCGTGGAACAAGGCTGGGTGCTGGACGGCGTGATGAGCCAGAGCGAAACCCAACTGCAGAACCTGTGGAAGCTGCGCGAGTACATCTCCGAAACCATTTCCCACTGGACGCCGTACAAGAACGACATTTCGGTGACTGTCTCGAAAGTCCCGGACTTCTTGCAAGAAATCGACGCGATCGTCGGTGAACACTACCCGGATTTCGAAATCGTCTGGTTCGGCCACATCGGCGACGGCAACCTGCACTTGAATATCCTCAAGCCGGAAAACCTCAGCAAGGATGAGTTTTTCGCCAAGTGCGCGACCGTGAACAAATGGGTCTTTGAAACCGTCGAGAAGTACAACGGCTCGATTTCCGCCGAACACGGCGTGGGCATGACCAAGCGCGACTACCTGACCTATAGTCGTTCGCCGGTAGAAATCGAATACATGAAAGCCGTGAAGGCCGTCTTCGACCCGAACGGCATCATGAACCCGGGCAAGATTTTCCCGATTTGATACCTAAAACACCTGATGAACCCCAGAAGCAGGAGTCGGTAATGAGCTATCAGCACCAGTATGTCGACGGTACACGTATTCATTTCCCGGTGGGGAAAGTGGTGTGCATTGGCCGTAACTACGCCGAACATGCAAAGGAACTGGACAACCCGGTGCCCACCGAACCCTTGCTGTTCATCAAGCCGGGCAGTTGCGTGGTGCCACTGGAAGGCGGCTTCAGCATTCCTGCCGACCGTGGCTCGGTGCACTACGAGGCGGAAATCGCCGTACTGATCGGCAAGCCGCTGTCCACCAAGCCCAGCGCTGAAGAAGTACTGGACGCGATCTCCGGCTTCGCCCCGGCCCTGGACCTGACCCTGCGGGACAAACAGGCCGAGCTCAAGGCCAAGGGCCTGCCCTGGGAGATTGCCAAGTCCTTTGACGGCGCGGCGGTGATTGCCCCGTTTGTTTCGAACGCCACATTTGCCGACCTGACCGACATTCCCGTGCGCTTGACCATCAACGGTGAAGTGCGCCAGGACGGCAACAGCAGCCTGATGCTCAACCCCATCGTGCCGATGATCCAATACATGGCCGGTTGCTTCTCGCTGCAGGCCGGCGACGTGATCCTCACCGGCACCCCGGCGGGCGTCGGGCCGCTGAATGCGGGCGATGAACTGATCCTGGAACTGCCAGGGGCGTGCCGCTTCGAAAGCAGCGTTCGCTAACCCGGTTCTGTGACCGCTGGAAATTGTGTGGGAGCGGGCTTGCTCGCGAAGGCGGTATAACGGTCGACATAGGTGTTGAACCTGACGGCCCCTTCGCGAGCAAGCCCGCTCCCACAGACACCCAGCTTTCCGAACCCAAGGTTTTACCGTTTTTTTCACATGCCATCTGGATAATTCCGGGGAATGCGGCATCTGAGCCAGCCACTCCCCTAGCCGAATTTTCTGGAACGCATTCCCCGATGGCCAAAACCCAAGCACTGTCTGCCAAACCTGCCCGCCGCTCGCGCTTCGCCCTGCCCTGGTATGCCTGGTCGCTGCTGGCGGTGGCCGCAGCCTATGGCCTGGCGGTTGCGATGCATTGGGACGACCGTGGCCTGCTTTGGCTATCGGAACACTTCCAGAGCCCGGCCCAGCGCCAGGAAAGCATCTGGTTGCCGGACTACCACGTCGTGATCGACGCCAAACCGCTACCGGACATG
Organism: Pseudomonas sp. NFACC37-1; assembly: GCF_900101575.1. Lineage (NCBI taxonomy): Bacteria > Pseudomonadati > Pseudomonadota > Gammaproteobacteria > Pseudomonadales > Pseudomonadaceae > Pseudomonas > Pseudomonas sp. NFACC37-1. Next base: position 85,608 of record NZ_FMUZ01000012.1, read on the forward strand.
GAGAAGGACGAGGCGTCCGATGTGGCCTACAACCCACAGACCAAGACCCTGTTCGCGGTCATGGGCAAGAACCCGTTCCTGGTGGAACTGACCCTGCAGGGCGACGTGCTGCGCAAGATGCCTTTGGTGGGCTGGAACAACCCCGAAGGCGTGACCTGCATGACCAATGGCCTGTTGGCGATTACCGACGAGCGCAATCACATGCTGTCGATCGTCCAGGTGGATGCCAACACCCGCGAACTGAACAGCACTGACTTTCCTCACTATGACCTGGGCGCCTCGCAGAACCAGAACAAAGGGTTCGAAGCGATCGCCTGGGACCCGCGCAACCAGCAACTGGTGCTCGGCGAAGAGCGCCCGCCGGCACTGTTCACCTGGAAAAGCGATGGCAGCCAACTGCTCAAGGGCGACAAGCAGATCCATGTCAACAATGAACTGGACCTGCGCAACCTCTCGGCATTGGCGATCGACCCGCGCACCGGCCATACGCTGGTGCTTTCGGCCGACTCCCACCTGCTGCTGGAACTGGACGAAAAAGGCGAGCAAGTCAGCTTCATGACCTTGCTGGGTGGCTTCAACGGCCTGAGAGACACGATCCCGCGCGCCGAAGGCGTCACCATCGACGATGCCGGCAACCTGTACATAGTCAGCGAGCCGAATCTGTTCTATCGTTTCGAAAAGCAGCGCTGACAGCGCTAACTCTGTAGGATAAGTTCCCTTTCGTTGTAGGGTGTGGCACACCGCCATTAAGTTTCAGTTCAGGCAACCGTGGTATTTCCACCCACCTGTTCTCATCCGAGCCCACCCCAACATGCGTCGACTCGCCCGTCCCAAACCCTTAATCCTGATATTGCTGACACTGGCGCTGATCCTCCTGATCGCCGTCGGTCAACACCTGCGCCTGTTCGAGCGCGCCTGGTTCAACCTCAACACCTATTGGAAACCCACCAGCGAAGAGACCATCGCCCTGGACCAATACCGGGTCACAGTGGAGGCGCAGGTGATCGACGGCCTGGACGATGACGTTTCCGCGCTGACGTTCGATCCGGTCCGCAAGAGCCTGTTTACCGTGACCAATAAAAACGCCGAGCTGATCGAGCTGTCGCTGGACGGCAAGATTTTGCGGCGCATCGCCCTGATCGGCTTCGGCGATCCGGAGGCGGTGGAATTCATCAGCGAAGACACCTACGTCGTCTCCGACGAACGCCAGCAGCGGCTGATCAAGATCCACCTGGAAGACGATACCCAGTTTCTTGACGCGGCCGATGCCGAGCAAATGAGCCTCGGCGTGCACATGAGCAGCAACAAGGGGTTCGAAGGGCTGGCCTACGACTCGGTGGGCAAACGCCTGTTCGTGGCCAAGGAACGCGACCCGATGCTGATTTATGAAGTGCATGGGTTTCCCCACCACAATCCGGAAAAGTCCTACGCGGTCCATGTGATCAACAACCCCAAGCGCGATGCGGGGTTGTTCGTGCGTGACCTTTCAAGCCTGCAATACGATGAACGCAGCGGCCACTTGCTGGCGCTGTCCGATGAATCGCGGCTGATTATCGAATTGGATATCGACGGCCGGCCATTGAGCACGCTGTCGTTGAGCAAGGGTGGCCAGGGCCTGCAAAAAACCGTGCCCCAGGCCGAAGGCCTGGCCATGGACGACGATGGCAACCTGTATCTGGTGAGCGAGCCGAATCTGTTCTATGTGTTCAAGAAGCCGCAGCCCGAATGAAGGAATCAAAAATCCTGTGGCGAGGGGATTTATCCCCGCTGGGCTGCGTAGCAGCCCCCAAAGGCAATGAGCTCGATCTATCTGGCACAGCGATTAATTCAGGTTTTAGGGCTGCTTCGCAGCCCAACGGGGATAAATCCCCTCGCCACAAGAGTGCCAGTCACAAGATCGGATCAAGCCTTGAGGGTCTTCACCCCGTCAGCAGTTCCCAGCAACAACACATCCGCCGGACGCGCCGCGAACAAACCATTGGTGACCACGCCAACGATGGCGTTGATCTGGCTTTCCAGCTCCACCGGGTTGGTAATCTGCAGGTTGTGCACGTCCAGGATGATATTGCCGTTATCGGTCAGCACGCCTTCGCGGTACACCGGGTCACCGCCCAGCTTCACCAGTTGCCGGGCCACGTGGCTGCGGGCCATGGGAATGACTTCCACCGGCAATGGGAACGCGCCCAGCACCGGCACCAGTTTGCTGGCATCGGCAATGCAGATGAAGGTCTTGGCCACCGCCGCGACGATCTTCTCGCGGGTCAAGGCCGCGCCGCCGCCCTTGATCAGGTTCAGGTGCGCGTCGCTTTCGTCGGCGCCGTCGATGTAGAACTCCAGGTCACTGACGGTATTGAGCTCGTACACCGGGATCCCGTGGCCCTTGAGGCGCGCGGCAGTCGCTTCAGAGCTGGCGACCGCGCCGTCGAACGCGCCCTTGTGTTGCGCCAGCGCATCGATGAAGCAATTGGCCGTGGAGCCGGTGCCGACCCCGACGACGCTCTTGTCATCCAGTTTCGGGAGGATGAGGTCGACGGCGGCCTGGGCCACGGCCTGTTTGAGTTGATCCTGGGTCATGCGGGCTCCGAAGGTGCCGAGAGGGAACGAAAGGCCGGCATTATAGGCGCCGCAAGAGCCTCGGTCATCGCCTGATTGAACGCAGATCCCTGTGGTCGCCCGGCCAAAAGCCGGGTTAGACTCCTTGGCCCTGCCCAACCCGCTCAGTGATGCTTTCCGATGCTTGAACAGTACGTCAAAAAGATCCTCACCTCGCGCGTTTACGACGTTGCCGTAGAAACCCCGCTGCAGACCGCTCGCCAGCTCTCCGAGCGGCTGGGCAACAGCATTTTGCTCAAGCGTGAAGACTTGCAGCCGGTGTTCTCGTTCAAGATTCGCGGGGCCTACAACAAGCTGACCCAGCTCAGCGACGAAGAACGCGCCCGCGGCGTGGTCACGGCTTCGGCGGGCAACCACGCCCAGGGCCTGGCCCTGGCGGCCAAGGTGCTGGGAGTCAAGGCCACCATCGTGATGCCCAAGACCACCCCGGAAATCAAGGTCGAAGGCGTGCGCTCCCGTGGCGGCAAAGTGGTGCTGCACGGCGATTCGTTCCCCGAAGCCCTGGCCTATTCGCTGAAACTGGTGGACGAAAAGGGCTACGTCTACATCCACCCGTATGACGATCCCCACACCATTGCCGGGCAGGGCACGGTGGCGATGGAGATCCTGCGCCAGCACCCTGGGCGCCTGGATGCGATTTTCGTCCCGGTGGGCGGTGGCGGGCTGATTGCCGGGATCGCGGCCTACGTGAAATACCTGCGCCCGGACATCAAGATCATCGGCGTCGAACCGGACGACTCCAATTGCCTGCAAGCGGCCATGGCCGCGGGCGAGCGCGTGGTGCTGCCGACCGTGGGGCTGTTCGCCGACGGCGTTGCCGTGGCGCAGATCGGCCAGCACACCTTTGATATCTGCAAGCACCACGTGGACGAAGTGATCACCGTCAGTACCGACGAGATCTGCGCCGCAATCAAGGATATCTACGACGATACCCGCTCGATCACCGAACCTTCCGGCGCCCTGGGCGTGGCCGGGATCAAGAAATACGTCGAGTCACGGGGCATCAGCGGCCAGACCCTGGTGGCCATCGACTCCGGTGCCAACGTCAACTTCGACCGCTTGCGCCACGTCGCCGAGCGCGCCGAGCTGGGCGAAGGTCGCGAAGCGATCATCGCCGTGACCATCCCCGAGAAGCCGGGCAGCTTCAAGGCGTTCTGCGAAGCCGTCGGCAAGCGCCAGATCACCGAATTCAACTATCGCTACAACACCGGCAGTGAAGCGCACATTTTCGTCGGCGTGCAGACCCACCCGGAAAACGACCCGCGCAGCGCGCTGATCGCCAGCCTGACCGAACAAGGCTTCCCGGTGCTGGACCTGACCGACAATGAGCTGGCCAAGTTGCACATCCGCCACATGGTCGGCGGGCATGCGGCCCATGTCATCGATGAGGTGGTGCTGCGCTTCGAATTCCCGGAGCGCCCGGGCGCGCTGTTCAACTTTCTCAACAAGCTGGGTGGGCGCTGGAATATCTCGATGTTCCACTACCGCAACCATGGCGCCGCGGACGGCCGCGTGGTCGCGGGGCTGCAAGTGCCTCACGATGAACGCCACCTGGTGCCGGCGGCCCTGGAAGAAATCGGCTATCCGTACTGGGATGAAAGTGACAACCCGGCGTATCAGCTGTTCCTGGGGTGAACCCTACAGAGGCTAAGCTGTTGAGCACGTCATAAGGAAATCGAACGATGGAAACGTTAACCGCGCTGAAAATCGCTCACGTCGTCGCCACGGTGTTGCTGTTGGCTGGCGCCCTGGGGCTGGCCGTCTGGGTCTGGCGCACGCGACGCAACGGCGATGCCACGGCGGGCGCGCGCACGCTGCAACGGCCGCGACTGTTCGTCTGGCTGGTGATGATCCTGGCACTGGCGAGCCTACCGTTCACCGGATGGTGGATGGTTCATCAAGTCGGCTGGCCACTGGGCCAGACCTGGCTGCTGGCTTCCAGCGTGCTCTACACCTTGGCGGCGCTGGCGGGGTTCTGGCTGGTGGTGCGGCTGAACAGACTGCGCAAGCTGCCGTCGGCGGGCAACGGCAAATTCACCTTGGCCCTGGCGCTGTTCAGTGTTGTCTGCTTTGTCGCCATTGCGGGGTTGATGGGGGCCAAGCCGGTTTAAGGCTCTGGACCGTGTCGCTTTCATCGCGAGCAAGCTCGCTCCCACAGAGGTTGCATGATCGACGCCAATCCCCTGTGGGAGCGAGCTTGCTCGCGATAGCCCTTTTCAGCCGCGCAACGAAATCACCGGCCAACCCCGCCTCTCGGCCTCGGCCCGAAGATTCGGATCCGGATCCACCGCCACCGGGTGCGTCACCACCTCCAGCAGCGCCAGATCGTTCATCGAATCGCTATAAAAGTAGCTGCCATCCAGCGAATGCCCAGTCTCTTCCAGCCAACGGTTCAACCGAGTCACCTTGCCCTCGCGAAAACACGGGATGTCGGTGCTGCGGCCGCTGTAGCGCCCGTCGACCATCTCGCATTCGGTGGCGATCAGGGTTTCGACGCCCAGGCGCTCGGCAATCGGCGCGGTGACGAAGCGGTTGGTGGCGGTAATGATCACCAGCTTGTCGCCAGCGTCGCGGTGTTTTTCCAGCAGTTCGATGGCCTGGGGCAATACGATCGGCTCGATGCAGTCGCGCATGTAGTCCTGGTGCCACTGGGCCAGCACGTGCATTTCGGTACGGCCGAGGATTTCCAGGCAAAAATTCAGGTACTCGGCGTTGTCGAGCTTGCCGGCCAGGTAATCCTCGTAGAACGCGTCGTTGCGTGCCTTGTACGTGACAGCGTCCAGAAAACCGCGCTCACACAGGTAATCGCCCCACGCGTGGTCGCTGTCGCCGCCCAGCAATGTGTTATCCAAGTCGAATAAAGCCAGCCGCATTGCAGTTACTCGCTGAAAAATCTGAAGAAAGGCGTCCAGAATACGGACTTTTCACAAGAGTGCACATAAGCTAGGGGCGCTCGTTGCTGCTTTCACAACCTTTGTGGAACAATGCGGCGACATGCGTTTGCGAGGTTGTTGCCGTGATCGATCCCGATGGTTTCCGTCCCAATGTGGGGATCATTCTTACGAATGATGCTGGGCAGGTGCTATGGGCTCGCCGTATCAATCAAGACGCCTGGCAGTTTCCCCAGGGTGGGATCAACCCCCAGGAGACGCCGGAAGAGGCCTTGTACCGCGAGTTGAACGAAGAAGTGGGGCTTGAGCGAGAAGATGTCGAAATACTCGCCTGCACCCGAGGCTGGTTGCGCTATCGTTTGCCGCAACGCCTGGTCCGCACGCACAGCCAACCGCTGTGCATCGGCCAGAAGCAGAAATGGTTTCTCCTGCGCCTGATCTCCAACGAGCAGCGGGTGCGGATGGATTTGACCGGTAAACCGGAGTTCGATGGCTGGCGCTGGGTCAGCTATTGGTATCCGTTGGGCCAGGTGGTGACATTCAAGCGCGAAGTGTATCGACGCGCTCTCAAAGAGCTTGCCCCGCGCCTGCTGACGCGCGACTGACGACGGAGTTCGACCCCGAGCCATGCTCAATACGCTGCGCAAGATCGTCCAGGAAGTTAACTCCGCCAAGGATCTCAAGGCGGCGTTGGGGATTATTGTATTGCGCGTCAAAGAGGCCATGGGCAGCCAGGTCTGCTCGGTCTACCTGCTGGACCCCGAGACCAACCGTTTCGTGCTGATGGCCACCGAGGGCTTGAACAAGCGCTCCATTGGCAAGGTCAGCATGGCCCCCAATGAAGGCCTGGTCGGCCTGGTCGGCACGCGCGAAGAACCCCTGAACCTCGAAAACGCCGCGGATCACCCGCGCTATCGCTACTTTGCCGAAACGGGCGAAGAGCGTTATGCCTCGTTCCTCGGCGCACCGATCATCCACCACCGCCGCGTCGTCGGCGTGTTGGTCATCCAGCAAAAAGAGCGCCGCCAGTTCGACGAAGGTGAAGAAGCCTTCCTCGTGACCATGAGCGCGCAACTGGCCGGCGTTATCGCCCACGCCGAGGCCACCGGCTCGATCAGCGGCCTGGGTCGCCAGGGCAAGGGCATCCAGGAAGCCAAGTTCGTCGGCGTGCCGGGTTCGCCGGGCGCGGCGGTGGGCACGGCCGTGGTCATGTTGCCACCCGCCGACCTCGACGTGGTGCCGGACAAGACCATCACCGACATCAACGCCGAGCTGGGCCTGTTCAAGACCGCCATCGAAGGCGTGCGGGCCGACATGCGGGCCCTGTCGGCCAAGCTGGCGACGCAGCTGCGCCCTGAAGAGCGCGCGCTGTTCGACGTTTACCTGATGATGCTCGACGATGCCTCCCTGGGCAGCGAAGTGACCACCATCATCAAGACCGGCCAATGGGCCCAGGGCGCGCTGCGCCAGGTGGTGACCGACCACGTCAACCGCTTCGAACTGATGGACGACGCCTACCTGCGCGAGCGGGCCTCGGACGTCAAGGACCTTGGCCGCCGGTTGCTGGCCTACTTGCAGCAGGAGCGCCAGCAGACCCTGGTCTACCCCGACAACACCATCCTGGTCAGTGAAGAGCTGACCCCGGCCATGCTCGGCGAAGTGCCTGAAGGCAAGCTGGCGGGGCTGGTCTCGGTATTGGGCTCGGGCAACTCCCACGTGGCGATCCTGGCCCGGGCCATGGGCATTCCGACGGTGATGGGCCTGGTGGACCTGCCGTATTCCAAGGTCGACGGCATCCAGATGATCGTCGATGGCTACCACGGCGAGGTCTACACCAACCCCAGCGACGTGCTGCGCAAGCAGTTTGCCGATGTGGTGGAGGAAGAAAAGCAACTGTCCCTGGGACTGGATGCGCTGCGGGACCTGCCGTGCGTGACCCTCGACGGCCACCGCATGCCCTTGTGGGTCAACACCGGCCTGCTGGCCGACGTGGCCCGGGCGCAGAAGCGTGGGGCCGAGGGTGTGGGCCTGTACCGCACCGAAGTGCCGTTCATGATCAACCAGCGCTTCCCCAGCGAAAAGGAACAGCTGGCGATCTACCGCGAACAACTGGCCGCGTTCCACCCGCAACCGGTGACCATGCGCAGCCTGGACATCGGCGGCGACAAGTCCCTGTCCTACTTCCCGATCAAGGAAGACAACCCGTTCCTCGGCTGGCGCGGCATCCGCGTGACGCTCGACCACCCGGAAATCTTCCTGGTCCAGGCCCGCGCCATGCTCAAGGCCAGCGAGGGCCTGAACAACCTGCGCATCCTGTTGCCGATGATCTCCGGCACCCATGAACTGGAAGAAGCCCTGCACCTGATCCACCGGGCCTGGGGCGAAGTGCGCGACGAAGGCACCGATGTGCCGATGCCACCGGTGGGGGTTATGATCGAGATCCCGGCGGCGGTGTACCAGACCAAGGAACTGGCCCGGCAGGTGGACTTCCTCTCGGTAGGCTCCAACGACCTGACCCAGTACCTGTTGGCCGTGGACCGTAACAACCCACGGGTCGCCGACCTGTACGACTACCTGCACCCGGCGGTGCTGCAAGCCCTGCAGAACGTGGTGCGTGACGCCCATGCCGAAGGCAAGCCGGTGAGCATCTGCGGCGAGATGGCCGGCGACCCGGCGGCCGCGGTGCTGCTGATGGCGATGGGGTTCGACAGCCTGTCGATGAACGCCACCAACCTGCCGAAAGTGAAGTGGATGCTGCGCCAGATCAACCTCAGCAAGGCCCAGGAATTGCTGGCGGAAGTGATGACCATCGACAACCCGCAGGTGATCCACAGCTCCCTGCAACTGGCGCTGAAGAACCTTGGGTTGGCGCGGATGATCAATCCGGCTTCGAACAAGACGCTCTAACGAGCATCTGTGTGGCGAGGGAGCTTGCTCCCGTTAGGCTCTGTAGGAGCTGGCGAAGCCTGCGATCTTTTGATTTTTTTCACTTGAGACTCAAGTGCCAGGGGAAAGATCGCAGCCTCGCTTCGCTCGGCAGCTCCTACAGCACGAATCCTTCAGATTTGCAGCTCCACCTCCCCCAAATGCCCCCCATGGGGCCCGAAACTGCGTTCGACCATCTGCCGCGTCCCATCGGCATGGACAATCAGCGCCGTACTCGCCCGCGTCCCGTAGGCCGGGCTGGCAATGAACACACTCGATAGCAACATCTCGGTCGCCAGGCCCACGCCCGTGTCTGGCAGTTCCGCCACCGGCGCAGGTTGTGGGTCGTTCAGCAGTGCCAACAAGGCCTGGGGCTGCGGATCGTCCAGTACCTCGCCCAGGGCCGCCCGGGCCTTGAGCAATTTGGGCCATGGCGTGTTCAGCCCAGCGTTCGACAAACCATAGACGCCCTCAGCCAACTGCTGGGGCTGGGTATCGCGGGCGTTGTGGTGCCAAAGCTCGGTGCCATCGCCGAGCAGCAGGTTGAAACCACCATACTCGTTGGCGCGGGGCACGATTTCGCTGAGGTAATCGGCAATCGACAGATGCCCGGTCAAGAACCGCGCGACCAGCTCACCGCGCGACTTGAAGGCCGGCAACTGGCCCGGGTCACGGATATTGGTCAGGGCGGCAAAACGACCTTCGGCGCCAATGCCGAGCCAGGTGCCACCGGCTTCGAGATCGCGCCCGGCATGGACATGGGGAGCGTCAGGCCATTGGGCCAGGGGCAAGGTCGGCCGGGCGTAGAATTCGTCGCGGTTGGCCGCCACGATCAGCGGTTGGGCGTGGCCGGGTCGCCAGGCAAATACGATCAGGCACATCAGGTCGTCCTGTTAAAAAATGAACCTAACACTCCGCTTTGGTGGCGAGGGGATTTATCCCCGCCGGGCTGCGAAGTAGCCCCAAAACTATCGAATCAATCAACCTGGCAAATCTGGCTGTCAGGTTTTCAGGGCCGCTTCGCAGCCCAACGGGGATAAATCCCCTCGCCACAGAGGTTCCGCTCCAGGTCATCTGTAGGTCACTCTACCCACACATCGCCCCGGCATCCATCGCCTTCAGTGGAGCCTGGAGCCCTGGATCCGTTACCATGCCGCTCTTATTTCGGGGATGGGCGGGGAGAGTCTGGTGGAATTTGTGCTCTATCTGCTGCTTGGCGCCTGCGCGGGGGTGCTGGCCGGGCTGTTCGGCGTGGGGGGCGGGATCATCATCGTCCCGGTGCTGGTGTTCAGTTTCACCCTGCAGGGTTTCGATCCGCAGGTGTTGACGCACCTGGCCGTGGGCACGTCCTTGGCCTCGATCATCTTCACCTCGGTCAACGCCGTGCGCGAGCACCAGCGCAAAGGCGCGGTGCGCTGGCCGATTTTCGCCTGGATGACGGTGGGAATCCTGATCGGTGCCGGTTTCGGCGCGATCACCGCCGAAGCGATTTCCGGCCCGCACCTGCAAAAGATCATCGGCGTGTTCGCCCTGATCGTTGCCGTGCAACTGGCCCTGGACGTCAAGCCCAAGGCCAGCCGCACCGTACCGGGCAAGGCCGGGCTGACCGTGGCCGGCACCGTGATCGGCTGGGCCTCGGCGATTTTCGGCATCGGCGGCGGTTCGCTGACCGTGCCGTTCCTGACCTGGCGCAGCGTGCCGATGCAGCAGGCGGTCGCGACGTCATCGGCCTGCGGACTGCCCATCGCCGTGGTCAGTGCGTTAAGTTTCATGATTCTGGGCTGGCACGATCCGCTGCTGCCGGCCCATAGTCTCGGTTTTGTGTATTTGCCGGCGCTGCTGGGCATCGCCTTGACCAGCATGGTCTTCGCCCGTTTCGGCGCGCGGCTGGCCCATCGCCTGTCGCCGCGCTTGCTCAAGCGGCTGTTCGCCGCCTTACTATTCTGCGTGGGCTTGAGTTTTCTGTTCTGACGCAATCCTGGCTTAATCCCGAGGTGGCAGCGTCGCCCGGGCATTTTTGACGTTTACGAGGAATATCAATGCTGCCTTACCCGCAGATCGATCCGGTAGCCTTGGCCATCGGCCCGCTGAAAATCCACTGGTACGGCCTGATGTACCTGATCGGCATCGGCGGCGCCTGGCTGCTGGCGTCGCGCCGGCTCAACCGCTTCGACCCGACCTGGAACAAGGAAAAGCTCTCCGACCTGGTGTTCTGGTTGTCCATGGGCGTGATCGTCGGCGGACGCCTGGGCTACGTGCTGTTCTACGACCTGAGCGCGTACCTGGCCAACCCGACGCTGATCTTCGAAGTCTGGAAGGGCGGCATGTCGTTCCACGGCGGGTTCATCGGCGTGATGCTGGCGGCGTTGTGGTTCGGCAAGCGCAACAACAAGTCGTTTTTCGAGCTGATGGACTTTGTCGCGCCGATGGTGCCGATCGGCCTGGGCGCCGGGCGCATCGGCAACTTCATCAATGCCGAATTGTGGGGCAAGCCGACTGACGTGCCATGGGCGATGATCTTCCCGCCGTTCAGCGACCCGGCGCAATTACCGCGCCACCCGTCCCAGCTGTACCAGTTCGCCCTCGAGGGTGTGGCACTGTTCCTGATCCTCTGGCTGTTCTCGCGCAAGCCGCGGCCAACCATGGCGGTGTCGGGCATGTTCGCGCTGTTCTATGGCATCTTCCGTTTCATCGTTGAATTCGTCCGAGTACCGGACGCCCAGCTCGGCTACCTGGCGTGGAACTGGCTGACCATGGGCCAGGTGCTGTGCCTGCCGATGATCGTCGGTGGCCTGGCGCTGATCTGGCTGGCTTATCGTCGTGCACCGGCTGCGGCGGCCAAGGTTTAAAATTCGAACCCCGGGGCGCTGGCCCCGGGTTCAAGGACACAGGTAACCCATGAAGCAATATCTCGATCTGGTGGCCCACGTCATCAAGAACGGCACCAAGCAAGCCAACCGCACCGGTGTGAACACCATCAGCTTCCCCGGCGCCATGCTGCGCTATGACTTGCAGGACGGCTTCCCGGCCATCACCACCCGCAAGATGGCCTTCAAGTCGGCCATCGGCGAAATGTGCGGTTTTCTCCGGGGCGTGAACAATGCCGCCGAGTTCCGCGCCCTGGGCTGCAAGGTCTGGGACCAGAACGCCAACGAAAACGCCCAGTGGCTGGCCAACCCGTTCCGCCAGGGCGACGACGACCTGGGCGAGATCTACGGCGTGCAATGGCGCAAATGGCCGGCCTACAAGCAGATACCCCTGAGCAACCCGGCGGCCATCGAGCAGACGCTGGCCCAGGGTTACCGGCAGATCGCCGAAGGCGAGGAACACGGCCAGGCCTACGTGGTGCTGTACAAGGCCATCGACCAGGTGCGCCAGTGCGTCGACACCATCATCAAGGACCCGGGCAGCCGGCGTATCCTGTTCCACGGCTGGAACTGCGCCCAGCTCGATGAAATGGCCCTGCCGCCGTGCCATCTGCTCTACCAGTTCCACCCGAATGTCGAGACCAGGGAAATCTCCCTGACCCTCTACATCCGCTCCAACGACCTGGGCCTGGGCACGCCGTTCAACCTCACCGAAGGCGCCGCCCTGCTGAGCCTGATCGGTCGCCTGACCGGTTATACACCGCGCTGGTTCACCTATTTCATCGGCGATGCCCACGTCTACGAAAACCACTTGGACATGCTCAACGAACAGCTCAAGCGTGAGCCGTTCCCGATGCCGAAACTGGTGATTTCCGAACGCGTGCCGGCGTTTGCCAAGACCGGTGTCTACCAGCCGGAGTGGCTGGAGTTGGTGGAGCCGGGCGACTTCTCCCTGGAAGGCTATCAGCACCATGCGCCAATGACCGCGCCGATGGCGGTCTAAAGCTCACTGCTGATCGCTCCCACGCTCTGCGTGGGAGTGTTCCAGTGACGCTCTGCGTCACACAGGGACGCGGAGCGTCCCGGGCTGCATTCCCACGCAGAGCGTGGGAACGATCAAACACAAGGGCACTCAATGCCCATGACTACGCCCCACATGCGAATGCTCCACCTCCGGTGCCACGGCCCCGCTCACCTCCAACCGCTGCAAGATCCCGCATTGATCCAGGTCCGGCCCTTCGCCACAGCGATGGCGCAGGTCGATCAGTTGCGTCTGCAGGGCCAGCAGGCCATCGATGCGGGCCTTGACGTGCTGGATGTGTTCGTCGATCAGCGCATTGACGCTTTCGCACTGGTCCTGGGGGCTGTCGCGCAGGGCCAGGAGGCTGCGGATTTCTTCCAGGGTCATGTCCAGGGTGCGGCAGTTGCGGATGAACGTCAGCCGCTCGGCATGGGCCTGGGTATAGACGCGGTAATTGCCGTCGCTGCGGGCCGGTTCCGGCAGCAGGCCTTCGCGCTCGTAATAGCGGATGGTTTCGACCTGGCAGTCGGTGATTTTCGCCAGTTCTCCGATCTTCATGATGCGGCCTTCCAAATAGGTGCTTGACCCTATAGTGGCTACAGGGTCTTTACTGCGCAACAGGCACTTTTCACGGACGTCACCCGATGAGCGATTCCCTTCACACCCACAAACCCGGCCACGGCCATGACCACGGGCATTCCTGCTGCGCCTCGAAAGCGGCGCCAGCGGTGGTCAACCTCGGCAAAACGCCGACGGACGGTGCGCGGCTGAGCAGTTTCCGCATCGAAGCCATGGACTGCCCCACCGAGCAGACGCTGATCCAGAACAAGCTCGGCAAGCTTGAAGGCGTGCAGCGACTGGAATTCAACCTGATCAACCGCGTGCTCGGCGTGACTCACGATTTGCCCAGCGACGCGCCGATCATCCAGGCCATCGAGTCCTTAGGGATGCAGGCCGACCCGCTGACCCCGGGCCAGAAATCGCAAACCAACGACCTGCCCGCCCCGGCCAAACCCTGGTGGCCGTTGGCGCTGTCCGGCGTGACGGCTTTGGGCGCCGAGCTGATCCATTTCACCAATGCCGCGCCCAACTGGGTGGTCGCGCTGGTGGCGTTGGTGTCGATCCTCAGCGGTGGCCTGGGCACGTACAAGAAGGGCTGGATCGCCCTGAAGAACCGCAACCTGAACATCAATGCGCTGATGAGCATCGCCGTGACCGGTGCCGTGCTGATCGGCCAATGGCCGGAAGCGGCGATGGTGATGTTCCTGTTCACCGTGGCCGAGCTGATCGAGGCCAAATCCCTGGACCGGGCGCGCAACGCCATCAGTGGCCTGATGCAGATGGCCCCGGAACAAGCCACCGTGCAACAGGCCGATGGCAGCTGGCAGGTGCAAGAGGTCAAGGCCATTGCCCTGGGCGCGCGGGTGCGGGTACGCCCCGGCGAACGCGTGGGCCTGGACGGTGACGTGGTCGCCGGCCGCTCCACCCTCGACCAGGCACCGATCACCGGCGAAAGCCTGCCGGTGGAAAAAACCGTCGGCGACAAAGTATTCGCCGGCACCATCAACCAGGCCGGCGAACTGGAATACACCGTGACCGCGGCGGCCGACCAATCCACCCTGACGCGGATCATCCACGCCGTGGAACAAGCCCAGGGCTCCCGCGCACCGACCCAGCGTTTCGTCGATCAGTTCTCGAAAATCTACACCCCGGCGGTGTTTGCCCTGGCCTTGGCCGTGGCCGTCATCCCCCCGCTGTTCATGGGCGCGGCGTGGTTCGACTGGATCTACCGGGCGCTGGTGCTGCTGGTGGTGGCCTGCCCTTGCGCACTGGTGATTTCCACCCCGGTGACCATCGTCAGCGGCCTCGCCGCCGCGGCGCGCAAAGGCATCCTGGTCAAGGGCGGCGTTTACCTGGAGGGCGGCTACAAGCTCGACTACCTGGCCTTGGACAAGACCGGCACGATCACCCACGGCAAACCGGTGCAAACCGACTACGTGGTCCTGGACCCGACGGTGCAAAGCACCGCCCCGGCCCTGGCCGCCAGCCTCGCCGCCCGTTCCGACCACCCGGTGTCCCGGGCAATTGCCAATGCGGCGGTGGATAAGCAACTGGCCCCGCAGGTTGTGGATAACTTTGAGGCGCTTGCCGGGCGCGGCGTGCGCGGCGACATCGGCGGCCAGACCTATCACTTGGGCAATCACCGCCTGGTGGAAGACCTCGGCCTGTGCTCTCCCGAGCTGGAAGAAAAACTCTTCGCCCTGGAAAAACAAGGCAAGTCGGTGGTGCTGCTGCTCGACGCTACAGGCCCCCTGGCGCTGTTTGCCGTGGCCGACACCGTAAAGGACTCCAGCCGCGAAGCCATCCGGCAATTGCACGACCTGGGCATCAAGACCCTGATGCTCACTGGCGACAACGCCCACACCGCCGAAGCAATTGCCGCGCAGGTGGGCATGGATCAGGCGCGGGGGGACTTGTTGCCGGAAGACAAGCTGCAAGCCATTGAAGCGCTGTATGCCCAAGGTCACCGCGTCGGCATGGTCGGCGACGGCATCAACGACGCCCCGGCCCTGGCCCGCTCGGAAATCGGCTTCGCCATGGCGGCGGCCGGCACCGACACGGCCATCGAGACCGCCGACGTCGCGCTGATGGACGATGATCTGCGCAAGATTCCGGCGTTCATTCGCCTGTCGCGGCAGACGTCCAGCATCCTCAAGCAAAACATTGCCCTGGCGTTGGTGATCAAGGCGATTTTCCTTGGGTTCACCTTCGCCGGGCTTGCCACCATGTGGATGGCGGTGTTTGCCGACATGGGGGTGAGTTTGTTGGTGGTGTTCAATGGGTTGCGGTTGTTGCGCAAGTAAAAAGGGCGCGCAGCCGAGACCAGACACCTAACCTGTGGCGAGGGGATTTATCCCCGCTGGGCTGCACCCCAGCCCCAAAGAGAGCAACCTCACTCAACCTGACATACCGGGCTGACAGCCTTTTGGGGCTGCTTCGCAGCCCAGCGGGGATAAATCCCCTCGCCACAAGAGCAATTGTGCGGCCGTATCAATCGCGCTTGGGCTCGCGGATCTTGTACCAGGCCACATACAGCGCCGGCAGGAACAGCAGCGTCAGCAGCGTGGCGATGATGATCCCGCCGATCATCGCGTAGGCCATCGGCCCCCAGAACACTTCCCGGGCAATCGGGATCATCCCCAGGCTCGCCGCGGCGGCCGTGAGCAGGATCGGCCGGCGCCGATGTTCGGTGGCCTCCACCACGGCGTCCCAGGGCTCGTAGCCGTCACGTTCGTATTCATCGATCTGGGTCACCAGGATCACCGAGTTACGGATGATGATGCCGATCAAGGCCAGGATCCCGAGGATCGCCACGAAGCCCATGGGCGTGCCCGTCGGCACCAGCGCCAGCACCACGCCGATCAGCCCGAGGGGCGCGACGCTGGCCACCAGGAACAGTTTCTGCACACTGTGCAGCTGGATCATCAGGAAGGTCGCCATCAGAAACAGCATCAGCGGCACGACGCTGGCGATCGGCCCTTGGGCCTTGCTGCTTTCTTCCACCGTGCCGCCCGTGGCGACCTTGTAACCCACCGGCAGGCCGGCGGCGAACTTGTCGATGTCCGGTTGCAGTTGCTTGACCAGGTCGGTGGGCTGGATCTCGTCGCGCACTGCGGCCTTGATGGTGATGGTCGGCTTGCGGTCGCGACGCCACACCAACGGCTGCTCCAGTTCATAGCGCACCGTGGCAAACGCCAGTAACGGAATCGAAGTGCCACTCGGGGTGACGATTTGCAGGTTCTGCAGGGTTTCCGGCGAACCGCGCTCGGCATCTTCAGCGCGGCCGACCACATCGATCAGGTAGATATCGTCGTTGACCTGGGTCACCGGCGAGCCACTGACGATGCTGTTCATCAGTCTGGCCACATCATCGGAAGACAAGCCCAATTGCCGCGCCTTGTCCTGGGCGATATCAATGCGCAGGACCTTGCCCGGCTCGTTCCAGTCGTAAATGATTTCGCCGATGTGCGAGTTCTTGTCCAGCTCGGTGGCCAGCTCGATGGCGTGCTTGCGCACCTGGTCGACGTCCTTGCCGCTGACCCGGTACTGGATCGGCCGGCCCACCGGCGGGCCCATTTCCAGGGCCTGCACGTAGCTGCCAATGCCGACGAAATCCTCGCGCAGACGCTTTTGCAGGCGCTCGGTCAGGGCGTTGCGCGACTCCAGGCCCTTGCTGACGATCACCAGTTGCGCGTAGTAGGGGTTCTGCAATTGCTGGTCCAGCGGCAGGTAGAAGCGAATCGCGCCTTCGCCGATGTAGGTGCTCCAGCGCGCGATGTCCGGGTCACCCTTGAGGGTCGCTTCCAGGCGGTCGACCGCTTTGCGGGTCTCGTCCATCGAGGCGTTTTGCGGCAGGTTGAGGTCCACCAGGATTTCCGGTCGGTCCGACGATGGAAAAAACTGGTTCTGCACGAAGCGCATGCAAAACACCGCCAGCACGAACAGCAACACCGTGATGCCAATGGCCCACCAGCGATTGCGCATCGCCCACAGCAGGCCGCCGTTGAACGCCCGGCCGATCCGCCCCGGCTCGGCGCTGTGAGGTTTGACGTTGGTGCTGAGAATATGCACGCCGATCACCGGGGCAAACAGCACCGCGACGATCCACGACACCAGCATCGCCACGGCGATGACCGCGAACAGGGTGAAGGTGTACTCACCGGCGGAACTCGCATTCAGGCCGATGGGCACGAAACCGGCGACAGTCACCAGGGTCCCGGTGAGCATCGGGAATGCCGTCGAGGTATAGGCAAAGGTCGCGGCCTGCTCCTTGCTGTCACCTTTTTCCAGGCGCGTGACCATCATCTCCACGGTAATCATTGCATCGTCCACCAGCAGGCCGAGGGCGATGATCAACGCGCCGAGGGAAATCCGCTGCATGGTGATGCCGCTGTATTCCATGAACAGGAAGACCATCGCCAGCACCAGTGGGATCGAACAGGCCACCACCAGCCCGGCCCGTACGCCAAGGCTGATGAAGCTGACGACCAGGACGATGATCACCGCCTCGAACAAGGCGCTGGTAAAGCCGCCGACGGCCTCTTCCACCACCTCGGCCTGGTCCGACACAGTGTGCACGCCAACGCCCACCGGCAGGTCGGCGGTCAGTTCGTTCATGCGCGCATGCAGCGCCTTGCCGAAATCCTGGATGTTGCCACCCTTCTTCATCGCGATGGCGAGACCGATGGCCGGCGTGCCGTTGAAGCGGAACATCGGTGTAGCGGGGTCGACATAACCCCGGCTGATGTCGGCGATGTCGGCCAGTCGATAGAACCGGTCATTGAGCCGCAGGTTGACGTTGGCCAGGTCTTTTTCCGACTGGAACTGCCCGGACGTACGCACGGATATCCGCTCCGGCCCCGCGTCGATCACCCCGGCCGGCGTCACGGCATTCTGCGATTGCAGGCTCTGCACCACCTGGCGCTGATCGATGCCCAGCGCAGCGAGTTTGCGCGTGGAGAAGTTCAGGTACAGCACTTCATCCTGTTCGCCGAGCATTTCCACCTTGCCCAGCCCGGGCACGTCGCGAATCTCGGCGCGCACCTGCTCCACGTAGTCGCGCAACTGGCGCATCGACAGACCGTCGCCGGTGAAGGCGTACACCGAACCGTACACGTCACCGAACTCGTCGTTGAAACCCGGGCCCTGCAGCCCCTGGGGGAAGTCGCCACGAATGTCGTCGATCTTCTTGCGGACCTGGTACCAGATCTCGGGGATGTCCTTGGCCCCGGTGGTGTCGAGCAGGTACACGAACACCGTCGATTCGCCCGGACGGGTGTAGCTTTTGACATAGTCGAGGGAGTCGAGCTCTTCGAGTTTCTTCTCGATGCGGTCGGTGACCTGCTTGAGGGTTTCCTCCTGGGTCGCCCCCGGCCAGCGGGTCTGGATGATCATGGTCTTGATGGTGAACGAGGGGTCTTCCTCCCGCCCCAGGTTCATGTACGAGAACACGCCCATCAACAGCGCCACGAACATCAGGTACCAGACGAATGACTGATGCCGCAGGGCCCATTCGGATAAGTTGAAAGGCCCTTTCATCGTGCGTCCTCGTCGAGTTTCACTTTCTGCCCCGGCTCGAGGCTGTTCACGCCGGCGCTGACCACGCGGTCGCCGGCCTTGATGCCGTTGGCCACCAGCACCGCGTCATTGGAGCGTTCGAGAATCCGTACTTCACGGGGGGAGACGGTCTGGTTCTGCGGGTCGATGAGCCAGATGCGCACCTTGCCGTCGATCTCTTGCAGGGCGCTGAGCGGCAGCTCGATGCGTGGTTCGATGGTCGAGCTCAAGGTCACGCTGATGGCCGTGCCCAGGCGAAAACCTGGCGGTGTGTCGGTCAGCGTCAGGCGCGCGCGGCGGGTGCGGGTAGCGCTCTGGGCCTGGGGCTCGATCTCACGCACGATGGCGCTGGTGTGGATCGTCGGGTCCAATTGCGCCGCGACCTCGAACACCACGTCCGTGGGCAGGCGCTCGACCAGCCCGGCCGGCAAGTCGATCACCGCTTCCTTGACGTCCGGGCGGGCCAGGGTCACCACTTGTTGGCCGGCGGTGACCACCTGCCCCGCTTCGGCATTCCAGGCAGTGACGATGGCGTCGTGGTCGGTACGCAGCTCGCTGTAGTTGAGCTGGTCGCGGGCCTGCTCCACCGAGGCCCGGGCCTGTTCGAGAGAGGCGCCGGTGGTTTTCAGATCGGTCTGGGCGATGTCCAGTTGCGCCTGGGCCCCAACGCCACGGTCGAACAATTGCTGCTGGCGACGGGCATTGGCCTGGGCATTGATGTACTGCGCCTCGATCCGTGCCAGGTCGCCTTGGGCGGCGCGCAACTGGTTCTGCTGGTCGGTGGGGTCGAGCGTGGCGAGCAAGTCGCCCTTCTTCACTTCAGCACCGACATCGACATTGCGGCTGGCGATGCGGCCTGGCACGCGGAAACCCACGTTGCTCTCGTATCGCGCCTGGATATTCCCGGCGAACCGCCCGAGTGCCTGCTGGTCAAGGGCCCGGACCTCAACGGACAACACCGGGCGCACCGGTTCGGGCGGCGCCTCTTCCTTGGAGCAGGCGGCCAACAACAGGCCGGCCGAGACCATCCACAAACGCTTCATGGCTGGGCTCCCGGCTTGGATTTTCCATAGGTGTTTTCAGCGATCTCGACGCGTACACCGGGGTGCAGCAACTGCCCGCCTGCGGTGACGATTTTCTCACCACCCTTGAGGCCGTCGCTGATGATGACCTTGCCGGTCAGGTAGCGGCCGACCGTCACCGTTTGCAACTGCGCCTTGCCCTCACCATCCACCAGCCATACGGCCGGCTCACTGAGGTTCTTGGTCAGGGCCGACCAAGGCAGCTCGAAGGCAGTCTTGCCGGCGGATTTGGCCGTGGCGCTGACCACCGACCCCAGGCGCATGCCTTCGGGCAAATCATTGAGGGTGACCTTGACCTGCACGGTGCCGGTCTGGGCAGACACTGCGGGAGTGATTTCGCGTACCGTGCCGGTGGTCTTGACGGCGGGGTCATCCAGCAGGCTGACGGTGATTGCAGGGTCCGACGACGGTTCGCTCAACAGCGATTCGTAGATGTTGAACACCGCGTCGCGCTCACCGTCCCGGGCCAGGCTGAAGATCGGCTCCGTGGCCTGCACCACCTGGCCGACTTCCGCCTGGCGCGCGGTGATGATGCCCGGAGCCTCGGCAATCAGCGCGGTGTAGCTCAGTTGCTCACGGGCGTTGGCCAATTGGGCCTGGGCGGCGCTCAGCGCACTCTGGCTGCTGCGCAGTTGAGCCTGGGCCGCGTCGTATTCGCTCTGGCTGGTGTAGCCCTTGGGCAGGAGTTTCTGCTGGCGTACGAACGCCGCCGCACTCTGCTTGACCCGCGCCTGCTCGGCGGCCACCTGGGCCTCGGCGGAGTCGACGTTGGTCTGCAGGTCCCGGGGATCGAGCCGAGCCAGCACTTGCCGAGCCGAGACCCGGTCACCGACATCGGCCTTGCGCTCGATGATCTTGCCGCCCACACGAAAAGACAGATCGGTCTGCACCCGCGCCTGGACATCGCCGGTCAGGGTCACCGAGGCTGCGTATTCACTGGGCACGGCTTGCTGCACGAAAACCCGCGGCAGGGCTTTTTCTTCGGGCTTCTTATCACCGCACCCCGTCAACAATGCACACACGCCCAAACCAATAACCCATTTGATTCCGGGACCAGTCATGCAGACTCCTTTGCGTTGTACGGACGTACCAGTGACGATACGACTGTGAGCTTAGAACAGGGTTCCGCGAATACAATGGGTGCAGCAAATCAGGCAAACTGATCGCCTCCTGTAGGAGCTGTCGAGTGAAGCGAGGCTGCGATCTTTCCTCTGACAGTTGAATCTCAAGCGAAAGATCAAAAGATCGCAGCCTCGCTTCGCTCGACAGCTCCTACGAACCCATGCAGCAGGAGTCTGCTCATGCTCAAGACATTAGCGGTGGCCAACTACCGATCGATCAATAAATTGGTCATCCCCTTGGGCCGGCTGAACCTGATCACCGGCCCCAACGGCAGCGGCAAATCCAATCTGTACCGTGCCCTGCGCCTGCTTGCCGAAACGGCCCAGGGTGGGGTGGTCAATGCCCTGGCCCGTGAAGGCGGACTCGAATCGACCTTCTGGGCCGGCCCGGAGGAAATCAGCCGCCGCATGCGTAACGGCGAGGTGCCGGTCCAGGCGATTGTGCGCCAGGGCACCAAGCGCCTGCGCCTGGGTTTCGCCGGGGAAGACTTCAGCTACTCGATCGCCCTGGGCTTGCCGGAGCCCAGCAGTTCAGCGTTCTCGCTGGACCCTGAAATCAAGCGCGAATGCATCTGGGCCGGCCCGGTGTTTCGGCCCGCCAGCCTGCTGGTGGACCGCAACGGGCCAATGATCCGTGCCCGCGAAGGCCGTTCCTGGGATGTGCTGGCCCAGCACACGCCCACCTTCGACAGCCTGTTCGACCAGGTCGGCAGCCTGCGCACTTCGCCGGAGGTCCTGCAGATGCGCGAGTTCATCCGTCGCTGGCGCTTCTATGACCATTTTCGCAGCGACGCCGACGCCCCGGTGCGCCAACCGCAACTGGGCACCCGCACGCCGGTGCTGCACCACGACGGACGCGACCTGGCCGCCGCCCTGCAGACCATCCTTGAAATCGGTGACGACGAAGCCCTGCATGCCGCCATCGGCGACGCGTTCCCCGGTGCCCGCCTGAACATCGAGAAACTGCAAGGCGGACGTTTCGCCATCGCGTTTCAACAACATGGCCTGCTGCGGCCGCTGTCCGCCGCCGAACTGTCGGACGGGACCCTGCGCTACCTGTTGCTGGTGGCCGCCCTGCTCACCCCTCGACCGCCTTCGCTGATGGTGCTCAACGAACCGGAAACCAGCCTGCACCCGGACCTGTTGCCGGCCCTGGCACGGTTGATCATCCGCGCCTCGGCAAATTGCCAGGTCTGGGTCGTGTCCCACGCCACGCGCCTGATCGCCGCCCTGGAACAGGATGAGCAGTGCAATTGCATCGTGCTGGAGAAAGACCTTGGACAGACCGGGATCGTCGGGCAGCGGGCGCTGGATGAGCCGGCGTGGCATTGGCCGGACTAGGCCACACCTGACAAACCGCTTTCGCGAGCTTCTTGATGTCACGCAAAAACCTATCCCCGGATTTGCCGCGAAGAACAAAGACGACTATTTTCCTTGCGCCGCAGGGAGGATCTTTTTCGCCATCCCCCTCACCATTACAAGGAAGAAAACATGGCTGACGTAAAAGTGCCGCAGCGACTGGAACCGCAGGACATATTGAAATTGTTGATGGCGTTGCGCCGGGCTTTGAAGAGCGGGGAGGCCTGATCCATCCCCTGTGGGAGCAAGCTCCCACAGTAAAAAACGCCGACGCTGTATCAGCCCTCGGCGTTTGGAATCATGAAAGGGTGTACCGCGCGAATCAGAACGCCGGCAATACCGCGCCGCTGTATTTCTTCTCGATGAACGCCTTCACTTCAGGGCTGGTCAGGGCCTTGGCCAGTTTCTGGATGGCCGGGCTGTCCTTGTTGTCCGGACGGGCCACCAGGAAGTTGACGTAAGGCGAATCCGAACCTTCGATCACCAGGGCATCCTTGGCCGGGTTAAGACCCGCTTCCAAGGCATAGTTGGTGTTGATCAGGTCCAGGTCGACCTGGTCCAGCACCCGCGGCAGCATCGCCGATTCCAGCTCCTTGAACTTGAAGTTGCGCGGGTTCTTGGCGATGTCTTTCGGCGTCGCCAACGCGTTTTTCGGGTCTTTCAACTCGATCAGGCCGGCCTTCTGCAACAGGATCAGCGCACGGCCGCTGTTGCTGCCTTCGTTGGGCAGCGCGATGGTCGCGCCGTCTGGCAGGTCAGCCAGCGTCTTGTACTTCTTCGAGTAGCCACCAAACGGTTCGACGTGAACACCGATCACGGTCACCAGGTTCGTGCCTTTGCCTTCGTTGAAGTTCTTCAAGTACGGCAGGGTCTGGAAGTAGTTGGCATCCAGGCGTTTCTGGTCAACTTGCACGTTGGGTTGGACGTAGTCGGTGAAGACCTTGATTTCCAGATCCACGCCTTCCTTGGCCAGGGTTGGCTTGATCAGCTCGAGGATTTCAGCGTGGGGCACCGGCGTGGCGGCCACGACCAGTTTTTCCGCGGCCTGGGCCAGGCCCGACGCCAGGGCTGCCGCCAATGCGGTGAACAACAGAACCTTTTTCATGCAGTGTCCTTATCGAAAATCACAGTCGTCATGGACGACGGCTAAATGAGGGTGTGCCAGTGAAGTGCTATCGCTGGCGTGATGCGGACAATACCGATATTTTTTATTCCTTAACAATATCTTTTATTCAAGTTCATATTCATTTTGCTCATATATAAAACACCGCTTTTGTGGCGAGGGGATTTATCCCCGCTGGGGCGCGAAGCGACCCTAAATGCCGGCGCCCGGTGTGTCAGGCAGATAGCGTCGATCGCTTAGGAGCTGCTCCGCAGCCCAGCGGGGATAAATCCCCTCGCCACGAGTTCCAGTGTTTTCTACAGCGTTTGGTCCAGTCGATCGAGCAGCACCCTGAGGGCTTCGCGCTCGGCTTGCGAACCTTGGGCAATGACCTGCGCCACCTGCTGATCAATCAGCTCCAGGGCTGAAGGTTGGGAAGGCAGATTCAAGTGCTCCGGCAAAATCTCATCTCCCGTACTCACCAGCAATGCGAAATGAATGACGTTTTCCAACTCGCGGGTGTTGCCCGGCCAACTGTGCTGTTCCAGGGCATGCTGCGCCGCTTCACTGATCAGCGGCACGGCCAGGCCGAGTCGCTGGCTGTAGATGCCCAGGAAGTATTCGGCCAGGGACAGAATATCGCCCACCCGTTCACGCAGGGCCGGCAGTTCCAATCGGCCTTCGCCCAGGTAGTGGTAGAGCCGTTCGTGGAATTTCCCGGCCGCCACCGCTTGCGCCAGGTCGATACTGGTGGCCGCGACCAGGCGGACATCCACCGGGCTGGGCTGATGGGCGCCGACACGGGTGACTTCGTGGTTCTCCAGGGCCGCCAGCAACTTGATCTGGATCGGCAGCGGCAAATCGCCGATTTCATCCAGGTAAAGGGTGCCGCCGTTGGCCGAACCGAACCAACCGGCCCGGCTGCTGGCCGAGCCGCTGTAGCTGCCGGCGGCATACCCGAACAGTTCGGCGTCGGCGTAGGTCGGGCTGATGGCGCCGCAGTTGACCGACACAAACAATCCGCCGCGATCGCTTTCGCGATGGATATGCCGGGCCAGCAGTTCCTTGCCGCTACCGGTTTCGCCGCGTATCAGCACCGAGATCGCACGGGGCGCCAGTTGCTCCAACTCCTGTCGCAACTGCCGTGAACGGGGGTCGACGAACACCAGCGCCTTGGCGCGAATGCTCAGGGGGCTTTTTTCCGCATCGGGAAAGGTCAGCAAGGGCTGACCGAAGGTTTCATGCAAACTCATGGCGGGCTCCCGCCCCAGACCGCCGGGAGACGGGGGGCGCTAAAAATTCAGGCGCGACGCAGGGCGTGATGCTCCATGCGGTTTTGCAGGCGATAGAGATAAGCGAAACCCTGCTCCCAACGCTGGTGGCCGGACTTCACGTTGATATGCCCCGCCCCCGCCAGGATCCCGGCCTCGGCCCCCCAGTTGCGCGCCAGTTCCAAGGCGCGTGGGGCGCTCACGGCGTCGTCGTTGTCGGAACTGACCACTTGGCTTGGGAACGGCAACAGATCGCTGGGAATCGGCGCGAAGTTGCGCAGCGCCGGGACGCAGGCTGGCCGCTCGACATCCGCCGGCGCCACCAGCAACGCTCCACGCACCTGCCGCAAAAACTGCACCGGCGCGGTGGCGGCCCAATGGGCCACCGTGATGCAACCCAGGCTATGGGCAATCAGGATCACCGGCGTGCTGTCGGCGGCTACGGCCTCGGCCAGCGCCGCGACCCAGTCTTCACGCCGGGGCGTCACCCAGTCGGCCTGCTCGACCCTGGCACTGTTGGGCAGGCTGTTCTGCCAGTGGGTTTGCCAATGATTTTCCGGCGATCCTTGCCAGCCCGGCACAATCAGGTAGCGAATCGATTCGTTGCGCATGGGTGCTCTCCTGCGTGTCTGTTCCCGGACGAGTATAGGGAGGAGAGCTATATTATTTAAGGAATAAGAAGCTATTTGTTAATACTTAAAACGAATAACAGGTTGACACCTGTGGGAGCGAGCTCGCTCGCGATAGCGGTGTGCCTGTTACATCAATGTCGACTGACCGTTCGCTATCGCGAGCAAGCTCGCTCCCACAGGTCTCCCACAGTTCTCTCAGGCAGGTCGCTCGCCACGCCCCTTGCGCAACAACACATCCAACTGGTCTATCACTTCCGCCCAGTCCGCATCCTCGAGGATTTCCTCGCGCAGCATTTGCCGCTGGCCCTCATTCCAGAAAAACGCATCGGCCAAGTGCAACCCGGGCTTGAGGGGTGAATGCGTGGCGATGAACTGGTCAATGCCAATGGCGTCATCGGGCAAGCCCAGTTGCTTGAACAATGCGCGAAGGGTGTGGATCGGCGGTTCCATAGGGGGCTCCTGGACATGGATGGATGGCGGGGTCGCTCCTGGGCAGTCTAGCCCCTCGCCGACCGCCAGACTGATCAAAATTCAATCAACCCCGACTCGACTGGGCTTTGAATAAACATTCCGATGGACCTAGGGGCTGTCTTTGTGGCGAGGGGATTTATCCCCGCGGGGCTGCGAAGCAGCCCCCAAAACCAGCCGACTCGGTGTGCCAGGAAGATTGAGTTCATTGCTTCAGGGCTGCTGCGCAACCCAGCGGGGATAAATCCCCTCGCCCCCGCTACAGGGGCAGTGACTTCAACGCCTCATAGGGCCCCTGCGACCAGTACAAGACCCGCTCACGCAACAGCGCCGAAGCCTCTCGGCGCTTGCCCTCGCTGTCACCGACAAACGCCTGCGCCGGCTGCTTGGCATGCTGCCCAACCGTGGCGAACACTTGCTCGCATTGCCGATCATCGAGGCCGAAAAACGCCGCCAACCTGCCCGTCATCGCCTCGGGCAGTTCGGTGTAGTTGACCGCCATCCCAGCCAATGCCCGGCAGTGTTCCAAACCTGTTCCCAACAGCCGCCCCACCCGACGCGAGATGAAATCTTCCTGGCTGCCAAACGCCAATCCATCGTCCAGGACCGTCGCCCCGATCATCCCCGGCACCATGTGCACGCCGGGACGCCGCAGGTGGGAGACCGAAATTTCCAAGGGGTCGCGGTACACGAACAGCCAGGGTGTGTCGGGAAAGCACTCACGCAGCAGCGGCAGTTCACCGATGTTCCAGGCGTCGAGCTTGACCACCAGGCGTGTCTCCACACCTCGGCGGCGCTGCCCGTAGGCCGACATCAAGCCCTTGAGTGCCACACACCGCTGGGCCGGTGGCAAATCACTGCGCAGCAGCGTATCCAGCGGTGGCGGTTCCGAGATAACGATATGGTCGTCCAACTGGGCGAGCATCTGGCTGATCAATGTCGAGCCGCAACGGGAGGCATGGAAAATGAATGCGCTGGGCGCAAGTCCCGGGGTTTGGCGTTGCCACTGCCCAAGTGCATCCAAGGGCGTCCGGCGGCGGAACGCCTGGTTGAAGGGCAGGCGCAGGGCGTCTTCCACCGCATCGCCAAAGAACGGCTGTGACAGTCGCGCGTCGTCGAACCAGCACCAATCGACCCACCACTGCCCGCCCTCTTGCCATAGGCGGATAGGCAACCAACCGTGCAGGTTCAGTTCTTCCACGGGGTTCTCCACTGCTGGCGACCGTTGCGCATGGCGGCCCGCAATTCTTCCCGGGTGAAATGAAGCCCTCGTTCAGCCCCCAGCGCCAGGCTGGATTCAATGAAAGCGTCGAGGTCGCGCAAGCTTTGCAAGGTACGGGCGAGGTCCGGATCGCTTTCCACGCGCTGCTGAAAACGGGCGAAGTCGCTTTGTCTGACGCCCGCGGCAGGCGTGGTGGGCAGCCCATCGGCAATCTGCTGGGCCAGCCACGGCCCGGGGCGACAATCGAGCACCAAGTGAACCCGCGAATGAGCACTTCGGTTAACCACCCGGTGAGGCCGCGCCAGGTCGAGAAACCAGCACTCGCCGGCCGTCATCGGCATGATTTGTCCATCCAGGAAAAAGTCCACGTCAGGTGGGCTGAGCAGCGGAACGTGCAGGCGCAGGTCGGCGTCCGGCCCGCCCAGATCATAGTCGCGATGCTCGTGGATGCACCCACCGGGCCCCAGCCGCAGCAGCCGGGCCGAGACGATCTCCAGGGACCAGTCGCGCAACGCCTCATGCCAACGACCGTCCGCCAGCCAAGGCGCACGCTGACTTGGCTGACCGCGCCCGGGCGACAGCTCGGTGACGGCATCCGCCGCCGAAATCAGCGCCACCCCGCTCCAGTCGCCGCTGTAATAGGCACTATTGAAATGCCCTTGCCAGCGCGCGTCGTCAATGGCGGCCAGTGCCTGCAACAGCAACGGCAGGTTCACCGCCACTGGCAGCCGGGAAAACGCCGGGCGCGTCATGCCCAAGGCCCGTTACTGGGGCACAGCGGCCATTGGCACGTTGATGTTCCCTTGGGCCCAGGCCGCTTCGCGGTTCGCCAGCGCCGTCGCGATCGATTGCACTGCGGTCGATTGCACTTCGTTCGGCATTGGATCGAGGCCGGCGCTGGCGAAGATCTGACCGTAGGCGTTGCGCAGGTCGGCATAGGCCAGGTCCCGGCGCAGATCAGCCTGCAGGGTGTTCAGTTCGCCCTGGATCAAGTCCAGCTCGCCAATGCCCGCGGCCTGGTGACGGCTGCGCAACTGGCCAACGATCTGCCCGTCGATGTCCGACAGTTGCTGGCTGGTCTTGAACTGGCGCAGGGCTTCGCGATAGTTGGCATTAGCCACGTACAGCTGCGCCAGCACGGCAATCGACATCGCCTGGCGCCGCGCCGACGCAACTTCTTCACCGGCCTTGGCCACGTCGATGGCCGCCGGGGCGGAGATCACGTTGAACAGGTTCCAGGTGACTTTCACACCGTAGTCAGCCCAGCCCTGCTCCACCAGGAACGAGTTGCTGTCGTAATGCCCGCCGGCGGAAAACTCCAGGCCCGGCAACAGACGCAACATGGCCTTGCGGGTTTCGGCGGCGGTGATGCGGGTCTGGTAATCCTGCTCGCGCAGTTCCGGGCGGCTGGCCAGGGCTTCCTGTTCGAGACGGGCCAGGTCGACCTTGAGTTCCGGGATGGTGTATTCATCCTGGGTCGCCAGGGTCAGCTCGGTGCCCAGGGGCAAGTTGATCAGGGTCGCCAGTTCGGTCTTGGCCAGGGACAACGCCCGGCGCTGTTCTTCAAGCTGGCGGGTGGCCTGGATCAGCGAACGCTGGTAACCCAGGGCCTGCACCGGGTCGCCGATGCGCTGTTCGCTCATGCTCTGGCTGTTGCCCCGCGCCGCGTCGACCCGGGCCATCAGGCTGTCGATCTGCTTGAGCAGGCGCTCGGCGGCCATGGCGCGCCAGTAGGCCGAACGCACGTCCTGGACGATGGTGTTGATCACCTTGCGCCGACGTTCCTGCACGATCAGGCGCTGGTCCCCGGCCTGCTTGGCACTGATGTAGCTCACGCCGAAATCGAGCACGTTCCAGACCATGGTCAGGTCCGCCACTTCGCGGTCGCGGTCCTGGGAGGTCGACGGTTCCAGGGACTGGGTACCGGTTTCCACGCTCTGGCTGCTGGAGGCATTGACGTTGTTGCGGCCCACATACCCGGCATCCAGGGCCATGCGTGGCAGCATGTCGAAACTGGCCAGGTCCAGCTGACGCTTGGCCAGGGCCTCCTCCATGATCTTCAAACGACCTTCGAGGTTGTACTTCACCGCCCGGGCCATGGCCTGGTGCAGGGTCAGTGGGCCGCTCAGCGGCTCCTGATCCTTGTACATATTCTGCAGGTCAGTTCGAGCGCGCTGTTCGCTGACGCTACGCTCGATCGGATCGCTGGTGACCGCGCATCCACTCACCACCAGCGCCAGCAAACTCATACCGAATAACTTCTGACTTCTATTCATTCCCTGGATTGCCCCTGGCTGCCCCAATATTTTTTAGAATTCAGGCCTGCGCCTGGCTGATGCCGACCTGTCGTAACGCCGTTGCCAGGCTGTCGACCTGACGTTGTTCAGTGTCCTTGAGCTGTTGCAGTTGCTGACCCAAGGTCGGCGCGCCGAACGTCCCGCGCAGCCCCTGGGAGACATCGCCACCCTGCATCGACTGGCTGCCGAAGGCATCCATCGAATCGCCCTCGGAAGCGGAGTCCTGGGTGAACAGGGTCGAAAGCGTGCTGCTGCCGAACACCCCGCCATCGCCCCCACCAAAGCCCAGGAACCCCTGGCCAGAACCATCGCCAGAGGCATCGTTGCTGAACACCTGGGCGATATAGCTCGGCGCCAGTTGGCCCCGGTTGATGAAAATATCCCCTATCGGCTTGAGGCCAGCGCCCACGTCCCGCTGCTCGAACAGCGGCGGGAAGCCCAGCGGCGAAGCGAGGTTGCCGGTCGGCGGGGTAAAGACGATCGGTTGCAGCGGCACCTCGGCCGGCGGGGTAACCGTGACCGGGTCGGACGTCAGGAACTCCGGTGGCGGCTTCACATCGTTGGGCACCACGGTGTCGATCGCATAGTTGTTGGACACCGCCACGCTGGCCCCGGTGTTGCCGCTCAGGTCGCTGACGTTGCTGGTATCCAGGGCGATGAAATTGCTCGGGTCAGTGAGGTTCACCGTGGGCGTGAACGTCGCGGTCCAAGTCCTGCCGCCGTCGCTGCTGGTCAGGTTGGTCAGCTCGCCGTTGGTGACGCTGAGGTCCGACAGATCGAAATTGCTCACCGCCTCGCTGAAGGTGATGGTGACCTGGGTCGTCTCGCCCACGGTCAGGTTCGGATCGGCCACCACGATGGTCGCTGTCGGCCGGGTGGCATCGAGCGCGTAGTTGCTGGAGATCGCAATGCCTGCTCCGACGTTGCCGGCGAGGTCCTGTACGTTGCCGGTGTCCAGCAGGATCAGGTTGGTGGCATCGCTGACGCCCGCGGCGGGCGTCAGGGTCGCCGTCCAGGTCAGGCCGCCGTCGCTGCTGGCGAGGTTGGACAGCACGCCATTGGCCACGCTCAGGTCCGACAAGTCGAAACCGGACACCGCCTCGGTGAAGGTGATGGTCACGGTGGTGCTCTGGCCGATGCCCAGGGTGGTATCGCCCAGGGAGATGGTCGCGCCAGGACGAACCGTGTCGATCGCGTAGTTATTGGAGTTCACCACGCCGACACCGCTGTTGCCCGAGGCGTTGACCACGCCGCTGGTGTCCAGGGTGATCAGGTTACTGGTGTCGGTAATGCTCGCGCTCGGGGTGAACGTCGCAGTCCAGGTCACGCCGCCATCGGAGGACGAGACGTTGCTCAACGTGCCGTTGCTCACACTCAGGTCGGCATTGTCGAAGCCGCTGACCGCTTCCGAGAAGGTTATGGTGACCTGCGAGGTTTCCCCTATTTGCAGGGCACTGTCAGCCACCACGATCGTGGCAGTCGGTACCTGCGTCTCGACCGCATAGTTGGCTGAGTCGGTGGTACCGGCCCCGGTGTTGCCGGCCGCATCGCTCACGCCGGTGTTGTCCAGGCTGATCAGGTTGGTGGCGTCGGTCACGCCCAGGGTTGGCGTGAAGGTCGCGGTCCAGGTCAGGCCGCCGTCGCTGCTGCTGACGGCGCTCAGGGTGCCGTTGGCCACACTCAGGTCAGCGTTGCTGAAGCCGGTTACCGCTTCGCTGAAGGTGATGGTCACCTGGGCGGTTTCACCTGGTTTCAACACCGAATCGCTCAGCACGATGGTGGCGGTCGGACGCTGGCTGTCGACGCTGTAGTTGTTCGAATCGGTGGTGCCGCTGCCGACGTTGCCCGCCAGATCGGCGACGCCGCCATTGGCGAGGGTGATGAGGTTGCTGGTGTCGGTGATGCCAGCGGCAGGCGTAAAAGTTGCGGTCCAGGTAATGCCGCCGTCATTGCTGCTCAACCCGCTGAGGGTCCCGTTGGCGACGGTCAGGTCGGCAGTGGTGAAGCCCGTCACGGCCTCGCTGAAGGTGATGGTCACCAGGGAAGTCTCGCCCGCGGCGATGGCGGTGTCGGCGACGACGATGGTCGCCGTTGGGCGCACGGTGTCAATCGCGTAGTTGTTCGAATCGGTGGTGCCGACGCCAGCGTTGCCTGAGACGTTGACGACACCGGTATTGTCCAGGGTGATCAGGTTGCTGGTATCGGCAATGCTCGCACTCGGTGTGAACGTGGCCGTCCACGTGACGCCGCCGTCGGAGGACGACACGTTGCTCAGCGTGCCGTTGCTGACGGTCAGATCGCTGTTGTCGAAACCGCTCACCGCTTCGTTGAAGGTGATGGTCACCTGGCTGGTTTCACCGATGCTCAGGGACGTATCGACCACCACGATGGTCGCCGTCGGCACCTGGGTATCGACGGTGTAGTTGGCGGAGTTGCTGGTGCCGGTACCGGCGTTGCCGGCCGCGTCGCTCACGCCGCTGTTGTTCAGGACAATCAGGTTGGTGGCATCCCGAGTGCCGCTGGCCGGGGTGAAGATCGCCGTCCAGGTGATACCGCCATCGCTGCTGCTCACGGCGCTCAGGGTGCCGTTGGCCACGCTCAGGTCCGAGTTGTCGAAACCACTGACCGCCTCGCTGAAGGTGATGGTCACCAGTGAGGTTTCGCCGACGCTGAGGTTGCTATCGGCCATTACGATGGTCGCAGTCGGACGCAGGGTATCGACAGCGTAGTTGTTCGAATCCGCAGCGCTGGTGTTGATGTTGCCCGCCACATCGGCGATCGAACCACTGTTGAGGCTGATCAGGTTGGTACTGTCGCTGACTCCCGCACTCGGGGTGAAGGTCGCGGTGAAGGTAATGTTGTCGCTGGTGCTCAGCCCGCTCAGGGAACCATTGCTCACGGTCAGGTCAGCCAGGGTGAAGCTTGTCACGGCCTCGCTGAAGGTAATGGTCACCAGCGAGGTTTCGCCAATGGCGACGGTTGGGTCGGCCACGACGATGGTCGCGGTGGGGCGCACGGTGTCGACCGCGTAGTTGTTGGAATCGGTGGTGCCGACGCCCGCATTGCCCGCGCCGTTGATCAAGCCGGTGTTGTCCAGGGTGATCACGTTGCTGGTATCGGAAATGCTCGCACTCGGCGTAAACGTGGCCGTCCAGGTGACGCCGCCGTCGGTGCTGCTCATGGTGCTCAGGGTACCGTTGCTGACGGTCAGGTCCGCATTGTCGAACCCACTGACCGCCGAGTTGAAGGTCACGGTAACCACTGAAGTCTCGCCGATGCTCAAGCTGGTATCGGCAATCACGATAGTCGCCGTCGGTACGTTGGTGTCGACCTGGTAGTTGTTGGAGTTGGTCGTGCCGGTGCCGGTATTGCCTGCGGCATCGCTGACGCCGGTGTTGTTCAGGGTGATGACGTTGGAGGTGTCGCTGACTCCGAGGGCCGGGGTGAACGTGGCAGTCCAGGTGATGCCGCCATCGCTGCTGCTGACCGCGCTCAGGGTGCCATTGGCCACGCTCAGGTCCGAATTGTCGAAACCACTGACCGCCTCGGAGAACGTTATGGTCACCAGTGAGGTTTCGCCGACGCTCAATGCGGTATCGGCCACCACGATGGTCGCGGTCGGACGCAGCGTGTCGACGACGTAATTGTTGGAATCGGTGGTACCGCTGCCAGCGTTGCCCGCCCCATCCACGACGCCCGTGTTGTTCAGCGTGATCAGGTTGGAGGCATCGCTGGTGCCAACGCTCGGGGTAAAGGTCGCGGTGTAGGTAATGTTGTCGCTGGTGCTCAGCCCGCTCAGGCTACCGTTGGCGACCGTCAGGTCAGCCAGGGTGAAGCCGGTCACCGCCTCGTTGAAGGTGATGGTCACCACCGAGGTTTCGCCCAGGGCGACGGCCGTATCGGCGACGACGATGGTGGCGGTGGGGCGCGCCGTGTCGATGGCATAGTTGTTGGAGTCGGTGGTACCGCTGCCGGCGTTGCCGGCGGCGTCCGCCACGCCGGTGTTATCCAGGGTGATCAGGTTGCTGGCGTCGCTGGTGCTGGCGCTCGGGGTCAGTGTCGCGGTCCAGGTGATACCGCCGTCGCTGGTGCTCAGCCCGGTCAGGGTGCCGTTGGCGACCGTCAGGTCGGCGGTGGTGAAGCCGGTCACCGCCTCGTTGAAGGTGATGGTCACCAGGGACGTTTCGCCGACCCTCAAGGCGTTATCGGCGACGACGATAGTCGCGGTCGGGCGCGCGGTGTCGACGGCATAGTTGTTGGAGCTGGTGGTACCGGTGCCAGCGTTGCCGGCCGCGTCCAGTACGCCAGTATTGGCCAGGACAATCAGGTTGGT
Organism: Pseudomonas sp. NFACC37-1; assembly: GCF_900101575.1. Classification (NCBI taxonomy): domain Bacteria; kingdom Pseudomonadati; phylum Pseudomonadota; class Gammaproteobacteria; order Pseudomonadales; family Pseudomonadaceae; genus Pseudomonas; species Pseudomonas sp. NFACC37-1. Next base: position 118,929 of record NZ_FMUZ01000012.1, read on the forward strand.
GGCATCCGTGGCACTGGCGCTTGGGGTGAGCGTCGCGGTCCAGGTGATGCCACCGTCGCTGCTGCTTAGTCCGCTCAGAGAGCCGTTGGCAACGGTCAGGTCGGCCAGGGTGAAACCCGTCACCGCCTCGCTGAAGGTAATCGTCACCTGGGAGGTTTCGCCGATGTTCAGGGCGTTGTCGGCCACCACGATCGTCGCGGTCGGGCGCAGGGTGTCGATGGCGTAGTTGTTCGAGTCGGTGGTGCCGGTACCGACGTTGCCGGACAGGTCGGCAACGCCGCTGTTGTTCAGCACCACCAGATTGGTGGTGTCGGTGATAGCGGCGTCGGGTGTCAGGGTTGCGGTCCAGGTGATACCACCATCGCTGGTGCTCAGCCCGGTAACGATACCGTTGGCCACCGTCAGGTCTGCGACGGTGAAACCGCTCACCGCCTCGTTGAAGGTAATGGTCACCAAGGACGTTTCACCGGCGCTCAGCGCCGTGTCGGCGACCACGATAGTGGCCGTCGGGCGCAGGGTGTCGATAGCGTAGTTGTTGGAGTTGGTGGTGCCGACACCGGCATTGCCACTCAGGTCTGCGACACCGGTATTGTTCAGCACCACCAGATTGCTGGTGTCGGTGACAGCGGCGTCGGGTGTCAGGGTTGCTGTCCAGGTGATACCGCCGTCACTGCTGCTCAGGCCGCTGAGGGTGCCATTGGCCACCGTCAGGTCGGCCGTGGTCAATCCGCTGACCGCCTCGGAGAAGGTGATGGTCACCAGCGAGGTTTCACCGCTCCTGAGGGCCGTGTCAGATACCACGATGGACGCCGTCGGTGCCACGGTGTCGTTGACCACGTAATTGTTCGAATCGGTGGTGCCCACCCCGGCGTTACCGGCCAGGTCCGCCACACCGGTGTTGTTCAAGGTGATGATGTTGGTGGTATCGGCGATGTTGCTTGCCGCCGTCAACGTACCGGTCCAGGTGACGCCGCCGTCGCCGCTGGTCAGCGTGCCGATGGTGCCGTTCTGCACGGTCAGGTCCGCCGCGGTCAGTCCCGTGACTGCCTCGGAGAAGGTAATGGTTACCTGCGACGTGCCGCCAGAATTCAGGTTGGTGTTGGCTACGACGACGGTCGCGGTGGGCGGCGTTTCGTCCGGCACATAGTTGGTATTGATGGTGCCACCATCGCCATAGACGTTGGCCACCGAGCTCGGCGAGACACCTGCCGTGCCGGCACTCGTTCCACCAGTGCCGCTGCCGCCAACGTTGCCGGACAGGGCCGCGAAGTTGGCCGCGGTAATCAGGATCGAACCCTTGTTCCAGATAGCACCGACACCCACCCCACCGGCGCCGCCCGCCTGGGTGTAGCCACCGCCGGCACCGCCGCCACCGCCACCACCGCCCGCCCCGATGTTGTTGGAGATGACCGAGTTACCAATGATCCGCAGGGTTGCGCCCGTGTCGTTGTAGATACCACCAACCGCGCCACCACCGGCACCACCGATGTCGTTATAGCCGTCGCCACCACCGCCGCCGCCGATGGACAAGCCGCCGCTGCTGGCCGTGCCACCGGAGGAACCGGTGCTGTAGCCGGCATAGACAGCGCCGCCGGCACCGCCGGTCGCGGAGCCGCCACGGCCACCGATGTTGAAGAAGCCGCCACCGGCACCGCCCTGGTTGGCCGAGCCGTTGGAGCCTGAGGAGTTGAGCGTATCGCCGCCACGCCCGCCGATCCCGCCACCGAGCGCGCCACCGCCGCCGCCACCACCACCTGCGTATTCCGGCGTCACACCACCACCGCCACCACCGCCCGCCGCCGCGTTAGCCGTGACCGTGACATTACGCAGGGTCAAGGTACCCGCGTTGTTGATCCCGCCGCCCTTGGCCACCAGCGCATCGTCACCACCGTTACTGCCGTTGCCCGACACAACGCCGCGGGTAATCACCAAGCCATCGAGGGTGGCCGTGGTGCCGGCCGTCACGTTGATCACCTGGGTGCGGAACTGCCCGTCCAGGGTGACATCGGCGACGTTGTCGTTGTTGAGGTCACCGTCGATCGTGACGTTCTTGTTCACCACCAGCACCTGGGTCAAGGCGACCGTCATGCTGCTGTTGAAGGTGACGATATCGCCGTTCTGGGCGGAAGCCAGGGCGGCGCGCAGGGAGCCCACGCCGGAATTGGCATTGTTGGTGGCGGTCCAGGTGGCCAGGCCCCATTGGTACTCGCTCATGGCATTGGCCGAGAGCACGTTGGCGCTTTCTATGTTGCCGGTGGCGATTTCCAGGTCCCAGTCACCGCCCAGGCCCGTGCGGTCGTTCGACGCGGCCACGTCACGGCCGGTCAACTGTGCCAATGAATCCACCAGGCTCAGGCCACGCTCGCCTTCGGCGGTATAGCAGCCGTAGATCAGGATATCGCCGCCGGCGTTCATGTCCTGGCCGATCTGCGCCAGCACTTCGCTGCGGGCCTGGACGTTGTCCGCCGACAGGTAGCTGTTGCCCAGCCACAAATCACCGGCGTTGCCGTGGGCGATGATCTGCACCGAGCTGACGCCCTCGTGGGTGTCCAGGTAATCGGCGATCTGTTGCAGGCCGTCCTTGGTGGCATCCAGTTGCACCACCTGGGTCCCGGGCGCCACGCCTTCGAGCAGGTTGGCGGAATCCTTGACCCGGGAATCGACGAACACCACGCTCTTGCCGGGAACGGCAGCCTGGGTAGCATCGACCTGGCCTTGGGGTGCATGACTGTCGGCAGGTTGGTCCGCCGTGGGCGTCTTGGCCGCCTCGGCAGTGGGTTGCGCGTCCGGTTGCGCGGCGTCGGCCACGGTTGCCGCCACCGCGCCGTCGAACAGCATTCGCGGCTCCAGGGACATGATCATTGGCGATGCCAGGGCCTGTGCGCCCTCGGTTACCCGCGATTTGCCTTTGCTCCACCACATGACGATCACCTGGACTCGAACTTCTTGAACGCAAATGAAAAAAACCGCTGTCAGCTGACAGCGGCGTCGGTTTTCATACGAATGACATTGGCGGCGCTTGCGGACCCATCGCGCCAGAACGACAACTCGGCATACTTTTCAAACAGATCCGGCGGCAACAGGGTGCGCCGGGCTTGCGGCGCGACCTTGGGCTTGACCTTGTGCAGGCCGGCAACACCCAGGGCCTGGTCGAAGGCCGGTGCGTCGTAGGTCAAGTGATTGAAGTCGTGTTCGAACCAGGGCTCGCCGATGAACTCGTACACCAGGCGCATGACCCGCTCCGGGGCCTGGCTCAGCAGGTCGTAGTCAACGATCAGCAGCGACTCGGCGTTCTCGCCGTAATAGGCCTCTTTGAGTGCCGTCCAGGCAAGCCCCACCAGGCGATTGCGCTGGGCCAGGGTTTCGCAGCGGCTGTAGACGGTGTTGCGCTCGTCATCGTCATTGAACAGCTTGGTGTTCTCGAACGGATTGGCGCGATAAAGGCGCTCCAGGCTGTCGAGGATCCAGGCGACGTTGCGCACGCAAGCGATGGTCTTGGCCTGGGGGAACAGGTCCTGCAGGGCAGGCAGGCGGGCACACCATTGGCGATTGGTGTCGAAGATGACCGGTTTATCGGCTTTGTCGGCGTAGTAGGAATCGAAGAGACCACGCAACAGGCGGCGGCGCAGGTTGGTGTCGATCACCGAACCGAACTCGCTGCCGGCGCTGCATTGCTGCAGGACGGTGCTGAACAGCGAACCGACGGGACTGGTCATGCCGGCATGAAAGCGCGGGTTCTGCAGCAAAATGGCAGAAAGCAGGGTCGAGCCTGAGCGCGGTAAGCCGGAAATAAAGTGAAACTGCGGCAATCCCTTCACCTGTTTTGTAGTCCTTTTGTACCGCCAAGCGTAGCCGATGAAATAATCTTCGCCTAGTAGTACTTTGATATCAGATTCGCCTAGGCTAAAAATAAAGATGGACGGTAGAAACTCTCGTGAACCTGAATCGATTAAGCCGTTTCGCGAGATTTTTTCCGCCCGCTTCGCTCGGCAAAATCAAACATCCCGGTCTACGCTCAGCCGTGCGTGACCAGGCCAGGGAGTAAAGGAGTCGGGCTGATCGCACTCTTGTCCTTTGACGCGCCGGGCATTGCGAAAACCCAATCACCTGAAGGATGAGGAATCTATGGAAGTATTCATCGGCACTATCCAGTCATTCGCCTTTAACTTTGCCCCCAGGGACTGGGCCCTGTGCAACGGGCAGACGCTTTCCCTTTCTCAATACCAGACCTTGTTCGCCTTGATCGGCGTGACGTACGGAGGCAATGGCCAGACCACCTTCATGCTACCCAACCTGCAAGGTCGCCTGCCCTTGGGCCAAGGCAACGGCCTGGGCCTGACCCCGCGCGTCATCGGCGAGATCTCCGGCACCGAAAACGTCACCCCGACGCTGAACAACCTGCCCATCCACACCCACACCCTCTCGGGCGTCACCGCCTCGACCACCCTGCAACTGGCGAACCCGGCCAGCAATCCAGTGAACACTCCCACGGCCACCAACTCATTCATCGGCACCTCGGGCACCGGGCCAGGCTCGGCGGCGATCTATTCCGACCAGATCGGTGCTTCGCCAGTACCGCTGCAAGGTGTCAGCACGACCGTCAGCGGCACGATTTCCCCTGCGGGCAACGGCATGCCATTGGCCGTCATGAACCCCTTCCTGGCCATCAACTTCAGCATCGCCCTTCAAGGCTACTTTCCGTCCCGTAACTGATGAACCGCCGGAGGGCTGCGGTCCTCCGGCCTTTTGGAGTGTCGACATGCTGCAACAGGTTCATAGCCGCCATTTCCAACCGCTGCTGGGCCAGACCGGCAGCCTGATCCTGCCCGACGGCAGTTGCCTGCCGGTGCGCTTCGAAACCCTTGAAGAAACACCTCGGGCGAAGATGCCGAGCACCGAGCGCATGCCCTTCAGCGTCGAGTTCAACAGCCTGGAGAGCACCGCGTTCGTGGACGGCCTCTGCGGGCTGGAGGTGCCGGAACTGGGCAAGATCGAGGGGGTGTTCGTGTCACGGATACCGCCCATGGGACGGGATCCGGCGCTGGGATATTTCTACATCGCGTTTAACTAATCGCCCAAAACTTGAATCCACAACAAATCCATTGTGGGAGCGGGCTTGCTCGCTCCCACAGGGGATGTGATGTGTTCTGAAAGACCGCTCAGTTGCCTTTCGGATACCAGACCAACCGCTCCGCCGCCGGGTTGCGCTCTTGCACTTCGAAGCCCAGCGCCAAGTAGTGCCTGCGGGCATGGGGGTTGCTGGCCCAGACCACGGTCGCCACCGGGCAACGGATCTGTTGCGCGGCTTTCTGCACCCCTTGCAACACCGCCCGGCCATAGCCCTGCCCACGCGCCTGGGGGATGAACGCCAGGTACAGCACGCGAATTTCATTGGGGCCGAAATCCGTGCTCAAGGCACCGATCGCGGTGCCGAGTTTTTCCACCACATAATGCATGGCGTCGGGGAAGTTCTCGCCCAACCCCTGCTCCTGCACCTGGAACTGCTGGGCAATCACCTGCTGCACCTGTTCGGGGTCACCGTCGATCCATTGCAGGTCCGGCCGCGCCGCCTGGTACAGGCCCTGCAGGAACGGACCATCGCTGACCCGCGATGGACGCACCACCAATCCCTCTGCCGCCACTGAATCCATACTCGCTCTCCAGGACTAGAACCCGCTTTCCCTGACACCCAACGCCGCCAACCGTCGCCAGGCCGCTCCCAACACCGACTCGCCCTTGCCCTGCAACACCGCCACGCCACGCAGCGGCTGCGCCGGAGCGGACGCGTCGTCCAGTGCACTCAGGCGTACACCGTATTGAGCCTGCACCGGCTCGGCCCGTTGCTGCGAATCGCGGCGCACCGCAATCGGCCCATGGTGGTCGGACGTCAACGCTTGTTGTTCGACCCAGGCCACGCCGTTGGTGTCGATTTCATTCAACTGCACGGCAATCGACGTGTGCATCGGATCGTCCGCGATGAACCGTCCCGTGGCACCCGGCCCGACCCGCCAAAGCTCGGCTTCGGTGAGGTACCCGCGCAACCGCGAATCGGTCTGCACCACCCGCGCCAGCACCTGCGTCGGTGACAGCCAGCGCCCTACCGACAGTTGCGGCAACAAGTCGCGCACCTGGCCGGTATGGGGCGCACGCAACAACAACCGTTCACGCTGGGCCATCAGACCCCGGTACTCGGCCACCGCTTCGGCCAGTTGCTGTTCGATGATGCCGGCATCGGCCGCGGTTTCGCTACGCCCGGCCTGACGGCGCATCTGCAACTGCTGGATCTGGATTTCCCGACGCACGATGGCCAGGCGCGAGGCCATGTCCGGCGATTCCAGTTCAATCAATACATCGCCCTGGGCCACGGTCTGGCCGTCGTGCACATTCACCTGCTTGACCCGTGCCGCCACTGGCGCATGCAAGGCACTGGCCCGTCCGGCCTCGAGCATGGCCGGCACTTCCACCGCGCTGCGCCAGGGCAGCAGCAACGCCAACAGCAACACCAGCAACACCAGGCCGCTCAGGAGCATCCGCCCACCGCGGGCTTGCTCACGGCGACTCCACCATTGCCGCCACTCACTCACGATGGGCATAAAAATGAACCACACCAATTCCACCATCATCAGAAAAATGCCCAGCACCTTGAAGAACAGGTGATAGACCGCCAGGGCAATCCCGAAAAACAACAACGCCCGCCATAGCCAGGAGCCGTATCCCCATACCAGCAAACGCCGGCGCATCTTCGGCGACCAGGGTTCCGGCGCCGCCGCGCCATAACCGAACAAGGCTTCGCGCAAGCGCCACCGGCACAAGGCGAACGCACGCCCCTGAAGGTTATCCACCGCCCAGAAATCACTGAGCAGGAAATACCCGTCAAAACGCATGAAAGGGTTCAAGTTGATGATCAGCGTGGTGATCCAGGTGGCGCTGGCCAGCATGAACGCCGCGGTGCGCGCCGGCCCGTCGGGCAGCAGCGACCAGGCCAGCAGCGCGATGCACGCCAGCAGCAATTCGGCCAGGACTCCGCCGGCGCCGATCAGCAACCTTGCGCGACGATCGTTGATCCGCCAGGCGTCGCTGACGTCGGTATAGAACATCGGCAACAGCACCATGAACGCCACGCCCATGCTTTGCACACGACAACCGGCGCGCTTGGCCATGAAGGCATGACCGAACTCATGGCACAGCTTGGCGAAGAGCAACGCCGCCCCGAAGGCCAGCGCACCGCCCAGGCTGAACAGGTGCGGAAACGTCGCGATGAAGCGCTGCCAGTCCCGCGACACCAGGAAGATACCGAGGCCCAGGGTCAGCGGCAGGCCATAGCGCAGGATCCCGGGCCCGAACCGCGCCAACCAGGGCCAGGCCCGGTTGAGAAAGGCGTCCGGGCGCCACAGCGGTATGCGAAAAAACAGGTATTGATGCAGCAGGATCTGCCACAGGCTCTGGCGCTGCGCGGCGGTCTTGAAGAGGTAGCTGTCGCGCTGTTGTGGGTCCATCGCGCTGATCAGGTCATGGCCGCGCAGGAAACCCAGCAGTTGCTCCAGCGACTCGCCATTGAGCGGCAGGCCCGGCTCGCGGTTTGCGGCTTGCAGCACCTGTTCCGGATCGCCCAGGGACCAGTGCCGCAACATGCGCATTGCCGCCGCGCCAAGCTTGAAATAGCGCCCGCGCACCGGATCGGCCAAGGTCCACTGAGGTGAACCGTCCGGGTCCGGCGCCGCCGGGGACAATTGCAGGTCCGGCCGCAGGCTCGGCAAGTCCATGCTACAGGCCTACGCTCTGGCGCAGGCCGGCCAGTGGCCGACGCAACAGGTACAACGCCAGCGGCGCGCGGTCGCCAAAGACCTTCGCCGTGCCCCGCAGGCCGATGCGAGGCGCCGTGGCATCGAAACGCGCGTCCAACCGGTACGCCAACTGCCCGGCGGCGGTAGGCTGCGCTTCATAGGCCGAGCGCTCGAGCCAGGCCAGGTGCCGCTGCAACGGGTCGCTGTCGAGAAACAACGCCACTTGCGCACCGGGCTCCAGGGCGATCGCGTCGCCCACCGCCAATTCAATACGCAACTCGGCCTGGTTCGGGTCGGCGATTTCCATCAGTCGCTCGCCGGTCTGCACGGGCTTGCCGAGCCAGCGCTCGGCGTCGGCAAACACCGCGATGCCGTCGCGCTCGGCGCGTACTTCGCTGCGCTTGAGCAATTCAAGCGCGTAGTTGCGCTCGGCGCGTTTCTGTTCGACGCGGGCGGCCAGCAAGTCAATCTTCGAACTGGATTCAGCGTCGGCAAACGAGCGCTGGGAATTGGCCTTGAGTTCGGCCTCGGCCACGCCCAACGCACGCTCGGCCACATCGGCCTGGGCCTTGAGGCTGGTGCTTTCGAAACGCAGCAGCAGGTCGCCGTTCTTGACGGTCTGGTTGGGCTTGACCAGGAACTCGGCAATCACCCCATCCAACGGCGCCGCCACCACCTGCCCACCCAGCGGTACCACTTCGGCCGGGGCCAACACGGACTGGCGCACCGGGATCAGCAAGCCCAGCAGCAACACCGCCACCAGGGCGACCTGGCGCTTGCGCGTCCAACGCAGGCGCCACGGCTTGCGCGGTTGCAGCGCCAGCCACGCATGGCTGTAGGTGTCCCCCAGTTGCGACAGCAGCACTTGTTCGGGAGGGGTCCAGGGCAAGTCCCGGGCCAGCCACAAACCGCCGAATACCTGGCCCTGATGATCGATCAACGGCAGCCAGAACACTTGCCCGGCGGACAGGCTTTGCCAGTCCGCCCGGATGGATTCACTCACCCCATCGGCGGCGATCACCCGAGCCTGATTCAACAGGCCCTGTTTGAACAGCTGCGCCACCGCCTGCTCGACGAACGCCACGAATGGCGCATTCGGCTCCACGGTACTGACGCCGGTCACCGCCTGGACCTTGCCGGCGATCAACAACGCGGCATGACGAAAGCCGAACAGGGCCTGGCCGTCGTTGACCAGGCTGTAGCTCAATTGTGCCGGCGTTCGCGCGGCCCGGGTCTGGCGTTCAAGGTCAAGGAAGCGGGCAAACACCTGCTCGGCGTTGCCGGTGATCGGCGCGTTCAATTCGACTCCGCGAAACGCGCGGTACCACTCATGCCGGACAGCAGGCCGCTGGCATCCGGCACACTCGCCACCAGCAACAGGGTCTGGCTGCCCTCGTCGATGCGCGCGCCGAGGCGCTTGACCGTCGCCTGCAACGGCTTGCCGGTTTCATCGGGGACGAAGGTAAAGGGCTGGCCAGGCTTGAGCCGGTCCATCCAGCGTGAAGGCACCAGCAGATGGATCTCCAGGGTGCGGTTGTCGACCACATCGAGCAACGGCGCGCCGGCCGCCACGCTTTCATAGCGCTGGACCTTGCGCGCCACCACTTGCCCGTCGAAGGGTGCAACGACGCTGCAACGCTTGACCTGAACCTGATACACCTGGGATTGAGCCTGGGTTTCATTGAGCCGGGCTTCGGCCCGTGACACTTCAAAACGTCCGACCGACTTCAGGGCCGCCAGTTGCCGGTTATGCGCCAGCTCTTCACTGGCCCCCCGGCTTGCCGCCTGGGCCGCGTTGAGCTGGGCCTGATAGGCCGAGCAATCGAACCGCGCCAGGGTATCGCCCTTCTTGAACGACTCGCCCTCGCTGAACGGCAACTCGACGATGCGCCCGGCCAACTCGCTGGCCAGCACTGCCTGGTCTCGCGCCCGAAGCACCCCACGTGCCTCGTTACCACTCGGCGCACTGGCCGTGACGCCGCTTTCCAGCAGAGGATCGTCCGCGACAGGCGTTTGCGCCTGCACGCCGCACGTTACAAAGGCCAATCCCATAACCCAACTACTCAAACGTCCCATGCCGTTACTCCCTGACGGATGGGCGGAGTCTACGACAGCGGTGGGGGGCGTCAAGGGAGTAGCCGTCAGGAGTGAGAAAACTCTTGTTTCAAAAAGGTTGAAGAGGGGACAAAAAAAAGCTCAGTTTTTTCCTGATATGTACGGACATCAAATCCTACAAAGGATTGAGAATTTCCATTCGTTGGAAAATGGTTTTCGGTGATGGATTTCTACCGTTGCTCTAAGAGAGGCTCTATTTCGTAACAAACGCTGACAGATCAAGCAAAGAATGGATTTGACCTTCCACCATGCATACGCTCAACACTGTTGCGCCGGTGACGAGATAGAATCCAGCCAACGGTTGACGTTATGACACGCTCAACTTAGGATGGCCCTACTCAACCCCGTACGCAGAGATTCAGTTCTCTGGCTGTTGGGGTGAAAAAACCGGCTTAGGCCGGTTTTTTCGTTTCTGGGGATCAAGTTTGTGCGCACCGCATTTTTTGTTGACGGCTATAACCTGTTCTATGGACTGCTCGCAGACACACCTTACAAATGGCTGGATTTGCGAAGCCTGTTGTCACACATCGCGCATATCGAAAACCCGCACAGCACAACTGCCTCAGTTGATTACTTCACCTCCTCGGTCAAACCGTCACTGGCCACCCGTGGTCGAGTATCAAAAGAAGCGCAGGATTCTTATATTCGCGCCCTGAAGACCACCCATATCCGTGTCCATTATGGTCATCATCAACTTGAACCTGCCAAAGCCCCTCGTTTCGTTGACAGAAAGACAAAAGCCTCTCGAGAGGACAAAGTCGACATCTGGAAGCTGGAGGAAAAAGAAACGGACGTTCACATAGCAATCAGCATGTACCGAGCCGCTGCAAAGCAAACGACGCTGAAGAATCATGAACGGGTGGAGCAATTGGTACTTGTATCCAGCGACACCGATATGACTCCCGCTTTGAGAGCGTTGCGGGAGGATTTTCCCGAAACAACCGTTGGCGTTATTCTTCCTCATCGAGCTGAGCTGAATCGTCCGTCTCCAGGTTCGTTAAAGCAGCACGCCCACTGGATACGCCGCGTTGTCACTTGCGACGAACTCCAATCGCACCAGTTCCCCAACCGAGTGCCCACGCACAAAGCCCCCGCCATCAAGCCGGACTATTGCTAGCAACCAACGTCAACTCACCATCCCGATACAACACCTCACGCCCCAGCCACGTCACATCCACCTGCGGCAGCACCGCCGAGGGTTTTCGCAACTCACGCAGCAACGTCGAACCGTGGGACAAACGCCCACCCATTCGCGCAATCACGGCCCGGGCGCTTTGATAGTGTGCATGGCGACCAGGGTCCAACGTGTCTTCAAGCAGAATGTCCTCGCCCAGAATCCCCCGGGCCTGCCCCGGATAAATCATGAAGCCGCCGGCCTGCTCGGTGCCTTCACGACCGTCCTGCCAGAAGCTGCCATCGCGGGTGCGGATGTCCGGGTGCGGCGCGAACCAATGCGCTCGGTCCGCCTGCGGCATGGCGTGGTGCAGGCGAAAAAACATCCGCATCAGGTTGTCGCGATACCATTCGCGCACTTGCAGGTAATAACCGCGCAGACCCGGCAGGCCGGCCCCATGGGCCAGGCGAATCGCCAGGGGCCATTGCGGGAAGGCCTGCAAGGGCAACTCGGTCGGCGCCGGGCGTGGCGTCGCCGGATCGGTTTCCCAGGGCAGGCGATGGGGGCTGTGTTCAAGGTCGTCATAGGCGGTCGGCGGTCGCCCCAGCCAGTCGCCGCCACTGCTGGCCAACGCACTGGCGATGCACAGGTTGCCCTGCACCACGAACACGTAGAAGCGGGTGAACCAGTCGGCCAATTGCTGGCCGTCGGCGCCTTGTGCGGTCAGTTCGAGCAGCTCCCGGTCGAAGCGCCGCAAACCGTGTTCGAGCGTGAGCAGATGCCCACGAGCGATGCGTTGCATGCGCAGGAATAATGGAAGCGAACGCATCAGGCGCAGCGGTCGCCAGGGCAAATGCGGTGTCGCGCCGCCGACCTCGCCGGCGTAGCTGCTGGCGCTGATGCCCCAGTCGGCCAGCCGGGCGAGAAACAAATCGTTGTTGATATACGAAGCACCGCCAAACACCGCCGTGAACGGCTCGTTGTCCTGCAACACCCGCGAGTCCCAACGCGCCATGATCGCCGGGATGCTCGCCGCCGCGCGGCGCTGGGCGTACTCCACCAAGGCGCTGGGTTGCGGCGGCAGGATCTCGGCGATGTTGGCGGCGGTCAGGTGGCGGCGCCAGCCGTAGTCGCTGATCGGCCGGTATTGCAGCAGCCACAGCTGGGTGCCGTCCCAGGCCCATTCAACGTCGCCGGGCACATAGTGGAAGACCCGCAGCACGCCTTGCAGGAAACGCCACAGCACGTCTTCGGTCAGGCCATGGACTGGCTTGAATGTGCCGCTGTTCCATGACTCGCCGAGGCGGGAAATGATCGCGCGTTCGGGGCTCAGCTGACCATCGGCCAACGACTCCAGGTGACCTTCGACCCACTCCAGCTCGACGGATAGGTGGCGCACGAAGGCGATCCCCGACAACCGCGGCGTGATGAAACGCTGGACCACCACTTCCTCGACACCCGCCGCCGTCAACTCGGCAATGCGCACTGGCACGTTGTGCGTCGGTTCACGCAGGAACGTGGTGCTCAGGCCGGCATTCGCCGCATCGGCCTGATCCTCCCCGTAACTGGAAGAGCGCACGGCCCAGATAGCGTCCGCCTGGCTCTTCAGAAAGTTCGGCAAGCGCGGATCATGACAGTCGTTGAGCGACAGCGCCGCAGGCACCGCTTGCCCGGCCAGTTCCGCCAGGCGCAAGCGGCCACCCTTGGTGTGCGCGACGAACCCACGCTCGCCCGACTCCAGCCATGCGGCGAACTCGGCCGGCGCATCGATCCATGGGTAGTGACCCCAGCCAGGTTTCAGGCTTATGGTCAGATCGGCACGGGCCAGAATGGCGGACCAGGCCGCCGCTTGGGCGACGCCCAGCACCTTGTCCTGATCGCCCCACACCAGTTCGACCGGATCGGTGATCCATTCCAGCAGTGGCAACGCGGTGTCCGCACGCAGTTGATCCCAGAGCGGCACAAAGGCGCGGCAGCGGGCATACCCGGCCCCCATGCGTTGGTATTGCGCGGGCGTCCAGGTCTGGCGGGAGAATTTGTGGGCGAACAGCGTCGGCTTATTCGAGAGCAGCCAGTGAATGGTCTTGCGAAGCGGCAGCGGCGACATCAACGCCGGCAATCGTCGCTGCCACAAAAACGCGCCCACCGGCGCCAGCAACACGCTGCGGCAGAAGTGTCCCGGCTGGCGTTGCAGCGCATGCAGCACCAGCAACGCACTCACCCCCACCGCCATGATCGCGCTGCCCTTGACCGTCGCCGCCAGCAACGCCTGGGCGTAGGCCGCCAGGTCTTCACAGGGGGCTTGGGAGCTGTTGCCGAAACCGGGCAATTCCAGCGGCACCACGTCGTGGTGTTGGAAATGCGGCAACGCGTCGTCCCACCAATCGGCGGCGCTACCGTTGCCGGCCAGCAGGTACATCCGGGGCTTGCTCATGGACGGTCCTCAGGCCAGGTCGCGCAGGGCAGCGTCGAGGGTCGGGTAACGGAACGTATAACCGGCCTCGACGAGGCGATTGGGCACCACGCGCTGGCCGTCGAAAAACAACTGGGCCATCTCGCCAGCCAGGGCACGCACCGGCGCGGCGGGGATGTGGAACCACACCGGACGCTTGAGCACCTTGCCGACGCGCTCGGCGAACAGCGCCTGACTGACGGTTTCCGGCGCCACCAGGTTGTAGGTGCCGCTCAGGCTTTCGTCATCGAACGCACGGGCGATCACTTGGATGACATCGTCGCGGTGCACCCAACTCATGATTTGCCGACCATCGCCCATCCGCCCGCCGAACCCCAGGCGAAACGGAATCAGCAACGGCAACAGCGCTCCGCCGGGGCCGAACACCACGCCCAGGCGCATCACCACCTGGCGCACGCCCAGTTCGGTGGCGGGCAGCGCTGAAGCCTCCCAACGCACACAGAGTTCAGCCATGAAGCCCTCGCCCCGGGTGGCGCTTTCATCGAGGCTTTCGCTGGCGTCGCGCACGCCATAAAAACCGACGGCCGAGGCCTGTATCCACAAGGCCGGTTTGTGTCGGGCGTTCTTCAGCCACGTCATCAAGGCTTCGGTGGTATTGACCCGGCTGGCGATGAGTTGCGCCTGGCGTTTGGGGCTCCAGCGCGGCCCAGCCACCGGCGCGCCCGCCAGGTTGATCACAACGTCGAAGGTTTCGCCATGGCCCAGTTTGCCCAACGCACGCAGGCACCGGGCGCGGCCGTCGAACAGATAGGCCGCTCTCAAGGGGTCGCGGGCCAACACGCTGACCGTATGCCCGGCGTCGAGCAATTGATTGACCAGCGTCTCGCCGATAAACCCGGTGCCCCCCGTCACCAGCACGCGCTTATAGGCGCCACCGGCAAACGGGTTGGCGGGCTTGCCCGCGCGTTGCATGCGCAAGGCCGCCAAGCCGTCGCGAATCCCCGAGGCCGTGACGCCAACGGCAAACAGGGTCAGCAGCCAGCCGCGCCAACCCAGATCGATCCCGCTCAGGCCGGTGGGCAAACTCGCCCACTGCGCCAGTTGCACTCCGTACAGCGCGAAGAAGGCACCGCCGTTGACCGCCAGTACCGTGTGCATGATCCGCTCGATGGGCGGCAGTTTGCGGCTGCGGTCCTCGACCACGAAGTCCCACAGCGTCAGACCGATCTCCAAGGCGAACAGCAGCGCGATGACAATCGCCCAGGTGCCTTCGAAGGCCAGATGGGCAATGCCCAGGAACAGGATCCCGTAGAAGCACGAACGCAAGGCGTGGATCGACAGCTCCAGCCGCGCACTGTGGCGATAGGGCAAGGCGACGGTGAGTTCGTGGTGATACAGGGTATCCAGCGCGCCCAGGATCGCCTGGGCGATCAACAAGGTGATGGCCCAGTCCAGCAGGGAAAAGTCAGGCATGGTTTGCATCACTCGGCGCGTGGTCAGTCAGGGAGGTGCGGCGGTCGTGGCGATAGAGCCAGAACAGCGGCGGCAGTAACAGCAGCAGCGCGAGACCGTCGAGCCACAAGTGCGACCAGACCCGCGCCTGGGCGGAAATCAGCATATCCTGGGGCGCCCAGAGCAGAATGCCGGCGATCATCCAGCCCCAGGGCATGGCGCGCTTCAATCGATTGCCGATGTGCACGAGGGCGAGCATGTACAGCGCATAGCTTTGCAACGTCGCGCCGAACAAGGCCAGCCACCAGACCTGCTGTGCGCGGGCCGTAACGGGCACTGCGGCAGCGCCCCAGAAGGTCTGTTCGATGTTTTGCAGGTAGCCATCGAGCAAACCCGAATGGCCTGCCCAGCTCAGGGTGATGCCGGCAAGCAGATGCATCAGGGCGGCAGTATAAAGCCAAGCGACCAGGGCTTTGCGAAGGGGGCTTTGAGGGACTGGCATTCCGTGTCCTGAAGGCTTGCTGGAGGGTCGCAAGTCTAAAGGAAAAGGAGGTGGCTTTATCTGGCTAGCGGGCCGGCCAACGATAAATAAATCCACCGCCTGAGCACCTGAGGCGTTCCCCACACCCAAGCCGAACGCAATTGTGGCGAGGGGACTTATCCCCGCTGGCTGCGCAGCAGCCCCAAATGGCTGAACACCCACAGCCTGACACACCGAGGAGACTGGTTTCAGGGCTGCTGCGCAGCCCAACGGGGATAAATCCCCTCGCCACAGGTTCGGTGTTCCATTTCAGTAAGCAGCAGGTCCTAGGAGATTTCCTTCAAGTTGTAGTGATGTTGGTGAACTTGTCCGGCTTGGGGCTCACCGCTAGTCAGGGTTTGTCACTGAAAAAACGGTGACACGGACGTGCTAGTCCGGGTAAAAGACGTCGCACATCGCTATCAGCCTTGATCAAGGCTTTTTATGGCGGTTGTGCGTGGGAGATTTTTCCGTAAGGAAGAGTCTGCCGGGGTTCCGTCTGCCCGGTCTTGCACACCTGCGTACAACTGCCACTTCATTTGCGTGCAAGCGAAAGAGTGTCAGTTCCAACACTACAGATGGAGCTACATGACATGTTCAAATGTGACACCAAATCCGCCAGGCGATCCTGGCAACAGCTCTGACAAATCCTCGAAAACCAAAAAACTCGACGAAACCGCCGAGCGCGTTCTCGACTATTACCTCAATCCCAAACCGACCGATGAAGCCTCTGGCAAAACCCAAACCGCCCATCTCTTCATGGTCGCCCCGGACATCGATACGGAAACCCTGCTGGCCAATGCCTCCGAAGACCTGCTGTCCATCAGCGCCATCGCCGCCGACCTGGCGGATGACGTTGAAGGCAGTCGTCGCAGTGTCATCCTGGCGATCAGCCGGATGGCCGACGGGGTGCATTTATTGGTGGAGCGGGCGATGGATCGGCTTGAGGTCCAGGCGTCGGGCTGACATTCCTGTGGTGGATTGAAGACCGCTTTCGCGAGCAAGCCCGCTCCCACACTGGATCTTTGTCGAACCGAAATATTGAGATCAACATCGATCAACTGTGGAAGCGGGCTTGCTCGCGAAGGCGTCAGCCCAGACACCTAAAGCCATAGACTGCATTCACACCATCGGTTAGCGCTGCATCCCCCACCGCTTCACCGTCACCCGCTCCAAACTGTCGAACACCAGGTTCTCCACCAGCAACCCAATCAAAATCACCACCGCCAACCCGGCAAACACCTTGTCGGTGTACAGCTCGTTGCGGTTCTGGAAGATGTACCAGCCCAGGCCGCCCTTGCCGCTGGTGGCGCCGAATACCAGTTCGGCGGCGATCAGGGTGCGCCAGGCGAAGGCCCAGCCGATCTTCAGCCCGGCGAGAATCGACGGCAGCGCCGCCGGGATCAGGATGAACAGCACAAAACGCAGGCCCCGCAGCCCATAGTTGCGCCCGGCCATGCGCAGCGTTTCCGACACACCGAGAAACCCCGAATACATGTTCAACGCCAGCGCCCACAGCACCGAATGCACCAGCACAAAAATCAGGCTGTTCTGCCCCAGGCCGAACCACAGCAGCGCCAACGGCAACAGGGCGATGGCCGGCAGCGGATTGAACATCGACGTCAAGGTGCTGAGCAGGTCGCGGCCCAACTGCGTCGACACCGCCAAGGTGGTCAAGCCAAACGCCAGAATGATGCCCAGTAGATAGCCCTTGAGCAGCACCACCAGGGAAATCCACACCTTGCCCAACAGCTCGCCGCTGAGCAAACCGTCGTACAACGCGCTGGCGGTTTGCAAGAAGCTCGGCAGCAGCAGGTCGTTGTTCTGGTAACGCGCCGCGCCCTCCCACAGCACCGCCAGCAATAACAGGATCAAACTTTTGCGCAGCCAACCCTGTTGCCAGAGGCGCTGGCCCAAGGGCAACTCGCGCTCCAGGGGCACATGGGTCAGGGGTTGCAGGTCGACTTCGTATTCTTCGCGCGCAGGCGATAACTGGCTCATAAAACTCTCTTCCTCAATGCCTTGCACCAACCTGTAGGAGCTGCCGAGCGAAGCGAGGCTGCGATCTTTGCGCCAACAAACGAAAGATCAAAAGATCGCAGCCTTCGGTAGCTCCTACGGGGGTCAATAGGCGATACGGATGTCGGTGAAATCCAGCTCATGCTCGGTTTCAGGCGGCTGACCTTCATTGAACAGCAATCCATGAATCCGCCGCGCCGTGTGCTGGAACCCCACGCCACCGAGGCTGTGCAAATCGTATTGATGGCTGTGAACTTCCGCCCGCACACGCCCGGGATGCGGTGACAGCAGCAGGATGCGATTGCCCACCACCAACGCCTCTTCGATGGAGTGGGTGACAAACAGCAGCGTGAAACGCACCTCTTCCCAGAGCAGCAGCAATTCTTCCTGCATCTTGCGTCGGGTCAGGGCATCGAGGGCGGCGAAGGGCTCGTCCATCAAGAGGATTTTCGGCTGCATCGCCAAGGCCCGGGCAATGGCGACGCGCGCTTTCATGCCCCCGGACAACGTGTGAGGGTAGGCATCGGCAAACGCCGCCAGGCCAACCTTGTCGAGGTAATGCAGCGCCCGCTCCTCGGCCTCGCGACGCTTGAGCGTGCCGGAAGCCAGCAGCGCGAACATCACGTTCTGCTTGACGGTTTTCCACGGTGGCAGTTGGTCGAACTCCTGGAACACCACGATCCGGTCCGGTCCCGGCGCGTTGACGGTTTGGCCTTGCAAGCGAATCTCGCCTTCGCACGGCGTGATGAAGCCACCAATGGCCTTGAGCAAGGTGGACTTGCCGCACCCGGACGGGCCAAGCAAAACGAAACGGTCCGCCGGATCGACTTCGAAACTCACCTGGTGGGTGGCCCGTACCACCCGTTGTGGCGTGCGGTACTCCAGGCTGACGTTGTCCACCGACAGCAGTGCCGTGGCGGTGGCGGTGGCGGTGGCGGTGGGATTGCTGGCCGCGTGGCCTTGCAAAAGCGCGCTCATGACAATCAACTCCCCCTGCAACGGTTTGGCGTCCTGGAAGAAATAATCCCCGTTTGGACATGGTGACTCCCAAAGCTCTTTGCGCCAGGCGCAGCCAAATCAGAAAGGGGCGTCGCCCTGGATGGTGGTGCGATACAGCTTGCGGCGCAGATGGCTCGGGCAACCGGCGGCCAGGTGGATCAGCGAGCGGTTGTCCCAGAACACCAAGTCATGGGGCTGCCATTGATGGCGATAGATGTTTTGAGGCAACACGCTGTGGGCATACAGCTCCGTCAGGATGGCTTTGCTTTCATCCTCCGGCAGGCCGACGATGCGGGTGGTGAACCCCTCGCTGACGAACAATGCCTTGCGCCCGGTTTCCGGGTGGGTGCGGACGATGGGGTGCACGACTTCGGCCACCTGGGCCAGTTGCTCCGGCGTCAACGTCGGGCGCCAGTTGCCTTCGAATTTGGTTTCGCCGTAGCGCGCAGTGTAGGAATGCGCCGCCGAACGGCCCTCGACCGCTTTACGCAGCGTTTCGGGCAAACCGTCCCAGGCCTTGTGCATGTCGGCAAACAGCGTGTCGCCGCCTTCGCTTGGCAGTTCCTGGGCGTGAAGCATCGAGCCGAGGCTGGGCAGTTCCTTATAGGAAAGGTCCGAATGCCAGAACTTGCCTGCATCGCCCAGGCCGATGGATTGGCCGTTTTCGATAATGTTGGACACGATGAGGATTTCCGGATGCCCGCTCAGCAGGAACTGCTTGAGCACATGGATTTGCAGCACGCCAAAACGGCGGCTGAAGGCGATGTGCTGTCCGGGGGTGATGCGCTGGTCGCGGAACACCACGACGTGATGATCCAGGTGCGCGCGATGGATGCGGGCGAAATCCTGGTCGTTGATGGGCCGGGACAGGTCCAGCCCGACGATCTCTGCGCCGACGGCTTCGATGAACGGACGGATTTCGAACGTCTGCGGCGCGATGTTCGCGGCGCTTGGGATAAGGGAATCCGGAGAATAAGAGACGGCTGACATACATCACTCCCACGCACAGCGCGCTTCAATGGGCGCGCAATCGCTCAAAAACTCACGGGGTTACCGTGTTGGTTTGTGTCGTGCGGCGCGCCGATTGGTCGGCAGGTACGCAGGAGTATGACTTTAAAGGTATAAGAATTTAAATTTAAATACCGTTAATGAATAATGATATGGCTTAGAGTTTTCACCGCCCTCCCTGTGGCGAGGGGATTTATCCCCGCTGGGGTGCGAAGCAGCCCTAAAACCTGCCACCTCGGTGTGTCAGGCTTGGTTACATTCAGCTATTTCGGGGGCTGCTGCGCAGCCCAGCGGGGATAAATCCCCTCGCCACAGAGATAGCGCCGGCCCGAGTTATTGGGCTTCTAGCGCTCGTGCAACGCCTCGGACCGGGCCTTGATGATCGGCTTGAGCAGGTAGCTGAGCACGGTTTTCTTGCCGGTGATGATGTCCACCGACGCCACCATCCCAGGGATGATCAGCAAGGGTTTTTCAGGCGTGCCCAGGTGGCTGCGTTCGGTGCGCAGCTTGATGATGTAGTAAGTAGTCTTCTTGTCTTCATCGGTGATGGTGTCGGCACCGATCTGTTCCAGCTTGGCTTTCATCCCGCCGTAGATGGTGTAGTCGTACGCGGTGAATTTCACCGTGGCGTCCTGGCCGGGGTGCAGGAAGGCGATGTCCTGGGGACGGATTTTCGCTTCCACCAGAATGGTGTCGTCCAACGGCACGATTTCCACCAGGTCGCTGCCGGGCTGGATCACGCCGCCGATGGTGTTCACCAGCAATTTATTGACAATGCCGCGCACCGGCGACGTCACCAGGGTCCGGCTCACCCGGTCTTCCAGGGCCTTGCCGGTGGCCTGGGCCTTGTTCAGGTCAGTGCGGGCTTCGTTGAGCTGGGTCAGGGCTTCGCTGCGGAACTTGCCGCGGGTCTCGTCGATCTTGCGCTGCACTTCCTTGATCGCCGATTCGGCGCGGGGGATCGCCAGCGTCGTGGCGTCCAGTTGCCCACGGGTCTCGACTTCGGCGCGCTTGAGCCGCAGCACTTCTACCGGCGACACCGCGCCCTGGGCCACCAGCGGCTCGGACATGTTGATTTCCTGGCGTTGCAGCGCCAGGCCGGAGCGGTACTGCGCCTGCTTGGACACGAACTCGCGCAATTCCTGCTGGCGCTGGATCAATTGCTCCTGCAAGCCGCCGATTTCATCGTGCAGTTGCTGACGGCGACTGATGTACAGCGACTCTTCGCTGGCCGCCTGGCCCGGCACCGCCTTGAGCACATCGGCCGGAAAGTTCAGCGGCCGGTCATCGACCTCGGCGCTCAGGCGCTCGACCCGCAACAACATGGACAGTCGATCTGCCTCGGTTTCACCGACGTTGGAGACAAACCGTGTGTCGTCCAGGCGAATCAACGACGCGCCGGCTTCAACAATCTGCCCTTCCTTGACGAACAGCTCCGCGACGATGCCGCCTTCCAGGTTCTGGATTTTCTGGATCTTGGACGATGGGATCGCCTTGCCGTCGCCCTTGGTCACTTCGTCGATCTCGGCGAAGTTGGCCCACAGCATCAGAAACACAAAGAAGCCGATGATGCCCCAGATCGTCAAACGCACCACCCGGGGAGCGTCCTCGATCAGGGCTTTGTTGACCTCGGGCAGCGGTTGGCCGTGCAGCGAGTCGGAACCTTTGAAATAGCGGCCCACCCCGCCCTTTAAACCTGGCTTAAGCAACACTGATCTGCCCCTTCTTCAGCGCTTCCATGACAGCGGCTTTCGGGCCATCGGCGAGGATCTGTCCACGGTCGATCACCAGCAGGCGATCCACCAGCGACAGCAAGGATGCCCGGTGCGTCACCAACAGCACGGTCTTGTTTTCCACCACGGCGGCCAGGCGCTGTTTCAAGCGCTCTTCACCGGTGTTGTCCATGGCGCTGGTGGGCTCGTCCAGCAGCAGAATGGGCGGGTTGAGCAGCAGCGCGCGGGCCAGGGCGACGTTCTGGCGCTGGCCGCCGGACAGGTTCTGCCCACGCTCGCCGACTTGCAGTTCATAGCCTTGCGGGTGCAGGCGGGCGAATTCGTGCACACCCGCCAGTTCAGCGGCCTGGAGCACCAGTTCGTCTTCGACGTAACGGGCGCCGGAGGTCAGGTTGTCCCGCAGGGTGCCGGCCAGCAGCTGGATGTCCTGGGGCACGTAGCCAATGTTGTAGCGCAGCTCGCTGACGTCGATCTGGCGGATGTCCACGCCGTCCACCAGCAAGGCACCGTCGTCAGGCTGATACAGACCCACCAGCAATTTGGCGAGCGAGCTTTTACCCGAGCCGCTGCGACCGATGATGCCGATTTTCTCGCCGGGCTTGATCACCAGGTTGATGTTTTTCAGCGCGGCGTTCTGCTGGTTCGGGTAGGTGAAGTTCAACTGACGGCATTCAATGGCGCCCTGCAACACCTTGCGGCTGAGGGGGCGCTCGTCGAAATTGCGCTCCTGGGGCAGCTCCATCATCTGGTCGACCGAGGTCATGGTCACCCGCGCCTGCTGATAGCGGGTCAACAGGCCCGACAGCGACGCCAGTGGGCTGAGGGCGCGGCCGCTGAGCATGTAGCAGGCAACCAGCCCGCCCATGCTCAGGTTGCCGGCGATGATCAGGTAAACGCCGAAGACGATCATGATCACCCCGGCCAATTGCTGGATCAGCAAGGTGATGTTCATCGCCAGCCCGGACAGCATCTTCACCCGCAGTTCGAGGCGGCTGAGGGTGCCGATGGTCTGTTCCCACTGGTATTGACGCTCGCTCTCGGCGTTGTTGACCTTCACCGCGTCCAGGCCGGCCAGGGTCTCGATCAGGCTGGACTGGCGCTCGGCGCCCAGGGCCATGGTGCGCTCCATGGTCGCCACCAGGGGCTTCTGCAACGCATAGCCGATCAGCAGGGCAATCGGGAACGCCAGCACCGGAATCCATACCAGGTGCCCGCCGATAATCGCGATGACCATGAAGATCAGTAGCGTGAACGGCAAGTCGATGAGGCTGGTGAGGGTCAGCGAGGCGAGGAAGTCCCGCAGGCTCTGGAACTCGTGGATGTTCTGGGCAAAGCTGCCGACCCGCGCCGGGCGGTACTTCATGGACATGCCGACGATGCGCTCGAACAGCGTCGCCGAGATGATCAGGTCGGTTTTCTTGCCCGCCAGGTCCAGGCACAGGCTGCGCAGCATCTTGAGGATCAGGTCGAACACATAGGCGCCGGTGATACCGACGGCCAGCACCCACAGGGTCGATTCGGCCTGGTTCGGCACCACGCGGTCGTAGACGTTCATCACGAACAGTGGCGCGGCCATGGCGATGATGTTGATCAGCAGGCTCGCGGCGATGGCATCGGCGTACAGCCAGCGGGACCGTTTGAGGGTGTCGCGAAACCACGAGCGCGCCCGGGGAATGAGCGTGCCGTGGTTGACGTCAAATTTATGCTGCGGTTGGGCGAAGAACACCTTGCCGCTGTAATCGTCCGCCAGCAGTTCACGGCTGACTGTGACCTCTCCACCATCGCTTTCGCTGAGCAGCAGCCGCGCCTGATCGTCACCGACCCAGCCCAGCAGCACGGCGCTGCGGCCGTCTTTGAGCAGCAACAGCGCCGGCATGGCGATGGTCGGGATCTGCTCGAGCTTGCGTTGCAGCACCCGGCCTTGCAGACCGGCACGGGCCGCCGCGCGCGACAATAATTCGACGCTCAGCCGTTGCTTGGGCAGTGGCAGGCCAGTGGTGAGCATCGCTGCGCTGGCCGGCTTCTGATGCAGCATGCAGAGCGCCAGCAGACCGTCCAGCAGCGGGTCGTCGTGCAGCGTGCGC
The DNA here is from genome assembly GCF_900101575.1 of Pseudomonas sp. NFACC37-1. Lineage (NCBI taxonomy): Bacteria > Pseudomonadati > Pseudomonadota > Gammaproteobacteria > Pseudomonadales > Pseudomonadaceae > Pseudomonas > Pseudomonas sp. NFACC37-1. The sequence continues at coordinate 142,170 of NZ_FMUZ01000012.1, forward strand.
GGGTCATGAACTAGTTCGACTGGACTGACTTCTGATTCCACGCTCGGCACTCTGACTGATTAAAACGGGTGGTAGGACTCAATTCATCCCAGGCAATTGAACCTTGGGCTTCATGTCGTTCTGCACAACCGATGCCAACGGTGCGACCACCCCCTGGCTTTTCAATAGCTGGCCCATGGTTGCCTTGATCCGGTACTGGGTGAACAGCTGCACATTCTTGATTTCCGCCAGGCGACGGGAAGCGCTGAACAGCTCGTTTTCGCTGTCGAGCAAGTCGAGCAGGGTCCGCTCGCCGAGGCTGAACTGCTTCTGGTAGGCGGTACGCACATTGGCGCTGCGATCCACGTATTGCTGGGCGACCGGCACCTGGGCGTTAGCATTGTTCAAGGCGTTCCAGGCCAGGCCCAGCTCTTCGTTCAACTGGCGCAGCGCGTTGTTGCGGATGTCCAGGGCCTGGTTGGACAGGTACGACTTGGATTCCAGGTCGGCCTTGTTGCTGCCACCGGCATACAGGTTGAAACGCATGCGCAGCATGGCCTGCCACTCGTTGTTGTGGCCGTTCTGACCGTCCAGGTCGTTGTCGGCCGTGCGACCCAGCTCAGCGTCGAAGCGTGGGTAGAAGCTCGATTTGGCGGCTTCGTACTGTTGCTCGGCGGCGGCGATGTCGGCTTCGGCCGAACGCAGCACCGGGCTGTTTTCCAGCATCTGGGCGCGGGCTTCGGTCAGGTTGGCCGGCAACAGCGCCATAAAATCGGCGGGACGCTCCAGTTGATCGGGCAGTTGGCCCACGGCGCTGAGGTAGTTGGTCTCGGCATCAGCCAGATTGGTTTGCTCGGTGATCAGGTTGTTGCGGGCCTGGGCCATGCGCGCTTCGGCCTGGTCCAGGTCGGCGCCGCTGCCCACACCACGGGAGGTGCGCAGCTTGATCTGGTCGAAGATGCGTTCGTGACTCTTGAGGTTTTCCTCGGCCAGGCGCACGAATTCACGACGGGTCAGCACATCCAGGTAGACCTGGGCCACCGTCAAACCGGTGCGCTCGGAAGCGTCCAGCAACGAGTAGGCACGGGCATTGACGGTGGCTTGTTGACGCCCCACTTCGCTGGACGTCGCAAAACCGTCAAAAACCATTTGTGACAGGCGCAGGCTCGATTCACTGCGGTTCAGGGTTTCCCAATGGTTATTACCGCCCGACCGGGTGGTGACGCTGTCGGTGCCTTCACGGCCATACCCGGCTGCAAGGTCCACCCTAGGCAGATAGCCGCCCTTGGCCGCCTTGAGTTGGTAATCCGCCGCGAGACGACTGTTCACCCCGGCCTGGATTTCAGGATGGACATCCAGCGCCTGCTGCATGGCCTGCGGCAAGGTTTGTGCTTGTACGAAGCTGGCGGCGAGGGCGAAGGGTAAAGCCATGAACAAGTGCGGACGCATGGTGGTTTTTTCCTGAAACTCTTGTCTTGAATCACAGCGAAACTTGGCGCTGCATCGGATGATGGCAACCGGAATGACCGTATGTCGGAAAGTTCGAAACAAGAACTGGATCAAGCACCGAAAGGACAGGTCGCCGCTTAAATATCAATGTGACATTACTGAAGCGATTGTTTAGGATGGCCGACAGAAGGTCAATAGTTTGGCACAAACTAAATAATCGAAAAAAGCACAGCCAAAATATTGACAAAAAAAAGCGTCAAATAACCTTACTTTGTGAACATGAACGTCCAGACCGCTGCTGCCTACAGGCTGCCGGGTCCATGGAAGTCTACTGAGCGTGGCACCCGGAGAAGTCTTCAATGAGCAGTGTTATTGCCGTTGTCAAAAGCATTGTTGGTCAGGTTTTCGTCGTATCCCCAGAGGGCATCCGTCGCGTACTCATTGAAGGTGATCGCCTGAACGTAGGCGACCAGTTGGACACCGGCCCTGCCGGCGCCGTCACATTGGAACTGGCCGATGGCCGCACCCTGGACCTGGGTCGCGACACCCAGTGGAGCGCCAGTGCCCCGGACTCGTCCACCGACCTGGCCCAAGCCACTGCCCAGGCCGCGCCATCGGTAGAAGAGCTGCAACAAGCCATCGCCGCGGGCGTCGACCCGACGACGGCCCTGGAGGCCACCGCCGCCGGTGCCACTGCCGCGGGTACGGGTGGTGCCGCCGGTGGCGGCCACAGCTTTGTGGTGCTGGATGCCACCGCCGGCAGCGTCGACCCTACCGTCGGTTTCCCAACGGAAGGCCTCGCTGCGGCTGCCGCCACCGATAACAACATCCTGGGTGGCGATACCACGGATACGACCACCAACGCCGTGCTCAACGCGACGATGACCCTGAGCGCCACACCGACCCTGACCGAAGCCGGCGGCGTGCTGGTGTACACCGCGACAGTCACCCAGGCGCCTCAGACCGACCTGACAGTGACCCTGTCCAACGGCTCGGTGATCGTCATTGCTGCCGGACAAACGACCGGCAGCGTCAACGTACCGCTGGCGCCGAACGACACCGTCTATAACGACGCCACCCAAATCAGCGTGACCGTCACTGGCACCACCGGCGGCACCGGCATCGCCGTGACCGTGCCCACCACGCCGGCCGTGACCCAGATCACCGACACCGTCGACACCACCACCGTCACCCTGAGCGCTGGCAATACGGTCACCGAAGGCGGCCAGATTACCTACACCGCCACCCTGACCAACCCGGCCCAGACCCCAGTGACCGTGACCTTGAGCAACGGCTCGGTCATCACCATCGCTGCGGGCCAGACCACAGGTACCGTCAACGTCGATACACCGGCCAATGACGTCTACAACAACGGCAGCACTGTCAGCACCACGATTACCGGTGCGACCGGTGGCAACTTCGAGAACCTGGTGCCGAGCACTGCGCCTGCGGTCACCACGATCACCGATTCGGCGGATACCACTGGCCTGACCTTGACGGCCAGCAACACCATCACCGAAGGCGGTTCGATCACCTACACCGCGACCCTGACCAATGCCGCTCAAACCCCAGTGACCGTGACCTTGAGCAACGGCTCGATCATCACCATCGCTGCGGGCCAGACTACCGGCACCGTCAACGTCGAGACGCCAGCCAACGACGTCTACAACAACGGCAGCACTGTCAGCACCACGATTACCGGTGCGACCGGTGGCAACTTCGAGAACCTGGTACCGAGCACTGCGCCTGCGGTCACCACGATTGCCGACTCGGCGGATACCACTGGCCTGACCCTGTCCGCCAGCAACACCATCACCGAAGGCGGTTCGATTGTTTACACCGCGACGTTAACTAACCCGGCTCAAACGCCGGTGACTGTGACCTTGAGCAACGGCGCGGTGATCAACATCGCAGCCGGTGCTACCACTGGCACCGTTGCCGTAGAGACCCCGGCCAACGACGTCTACAACAACGGCAACACTGTCAGCACCACCATCACCGGCGCAACCGGTGGCAACTTCGAGAACCTGGTACCGAGCACTGCGCCTGCGGTCACCACGGTTGCCGACTCGGCGGATACCACCGGCCTGACCTTGACGGCCAGCAACACCATCACCGAAGGCGGTTCGATTGTTTACACCGCGACGTTGACCAACCCGGCCCAGACTCCGGTGACCGTGACCTTGAGCAACGGCGCGGTGATCAACATCGCAGCCGGTGCTACCACTGGCACCGTTGCCGTGGAGACCCCGGCCAACGACGTCTACAACAACGGCAGCACTGTCAGCACCACCATTACCGGTGCGACCGGTGGCAACTTCGAGAACCTGGTACCGAGCACTGCGCCTGCGGTCACCACGATTACCGATTCGATAGACGCCACTACCGTGACGTTGACCGCCACACCGACCGTGAATGAAAACGGCACCATCACCTACACCGCCACCTTGACCGGTGCCGATGGCAAACCCGTCACCGCGCAAAACGGCCCGGTCATCGTCACCCTCGACAGCGGCAAAACCATCACCATCGCCGCCGGAGCAAGCTCGGGCGTGTTGGATGTAGCCGTCGGCAACGACGTCTACCAAGGCCCGACAACCGTCACAGAAAGCATCAGTACCGCCACGGGCGGTAATCTGGAAGCCATTGCTCCAAACACCGCGCCAGTCAGCACCATCGTTAGCGACGTCAACGACACCACCACGGTGACGTTGACCGCGACACCAACCGTGAACGAAAACGGCACCATCACTTACACCGCGACCCTGACCGGTGCCGACGGCAAACCGGTCACCGCGCAAAACGGTCCGGTCACTGTGACCTTGGAAAGCGGCAAGAC
>NZ_FMUZ01000096.1:0-1056 GCF_900101575.1 Pseudomonas sp. NFACC37-1
ACTGACTTGTAATCAGTAGGTCCCGGGTTCGACTCCTGGTGCCGGCACCAGACAGCACAAGGCCTCGAAGAGATTCGGGGCCTTGTCGTTTCTGCTAAACGTACAAATAGACGTACATTGTTTTCTTTGGCTGTCAGGTTATCCACAGACCGACGACCAAACTTCATTCCTCAATGATCTGCCTCGACACAGACTTGGCGTACGCCTGGCAAGCCTTCAGTGCGATCAGCCCCCGGTCGCCGGCGTCGGTGATGGCGACAATTCTTTGAGCATGCGCTGGGTCAAGTTGGGCTCGACGGGCTCCATGAACCAGGCCGACGGCGCCGGCGGTGAAAGGCACTGCGCTGCAACTGGCTGGATCCTCGAGGAGGACTGACAGCCGGACATCAGCAGTGGCAAGGCGATCGCGCAGGCGAGCCTGATTGGTTTGAGCATCGCTCAGTTCCTTGTGGTGGGATTGTTCACTGGCCGACAGCCGCTGCTCCAGGCTCAGGCGCTTATCCTGCTCGACGCGGGCCTGGGTTGCGGCGGCGCTGCTGATGGCGGCCAGGTCGGCCTGGTGCAAGCCGGCCTGCTCTGCGAGCTTCTTGCCCATCCGCCACTCCTGCACCTGCCACGTCGCGCTCATGGCCAGGATCAGCGCCACGGCAATGCCGGCGATCATCAGCTTCAGGGTGGCGGGATTCATGGCACATCCTTGAAGAACACATGATTGCCCAGGCGCAGGGTCTGGGTCGCGTCCTTCGCCCAGGCCGGCGGCTTCGGCATCGTCGTGGCGTAGTAGTGGGTCGCGCCCTTGGTGATGTCGGTCTCGGCGCCGGAAATCACCAGGTCGGCCGCCCGCTGCGCCTGGGCGAACTGCTTCGGCGGGATCGGCTTGGCACCGCTCAGGTAGGGATAGTTCGGGTCGTTCTTGTTCCAGCAACTGAACTGGTATGGCTTCAGGCACACGCCGGCATAGCCCTCGCCCCACCACGAGCGGTCCCTGCCGTCGTTCACGCGGTTGCGGATGGTCCAGGCCACGGCGATCTGACCGGCCAGGCCTTCCCCGCGGGC
>NZ_FMUZ01000029.1:0-77334 GCF_900101575.1 Pseudomonas sp. NFACC37-1
ATAGGTTTCAAGTACCGTGCAGCACCACAAATCCACTGTGGGAGCGAGCTTGCTCGCGATCAGGCCTGCCCATTCAACATCCATGTCGCCTGACACTCCGCTATCGCGAGCAAGCTCGCTCCCACATTACTTGAAGCTTCAGCTCAGCCCCAGTTCCCGCCAGATCCTCAATACCTGCCGACGCTCATCCACGAACTGGTCGCCTGCAATCACCCCGGCATCTTTCTGCAAGGCCTGGCGGTGGGCGGCGGAGCGGTAGGCTTTGTAGGCTTCGCGCAACAGCGTGGCATCTTCGGCCGGCATCAACCCGAGCTCTTGCAACCCGTCCAGGATGCGGATGTTATCGGTGTAGCGCACCAGCGATGGATGCTCTTGGGACCACGCCAGGGCCGCGTATTGCACCATAAATTCAATATCGACGATACCTCCGGCATCCTGCTTGAGGTCGAAGGGCGCCGTGGCCTCGAAGGCATTCGCCGCAGTCCCGGCGGCGGTGGTCTTGCTGCCAAGGTTGTCGCGCATCTTGGCGCGCATCTCACTGACTTCCTGGCGTAGCGTCGGCAAGTCACGCTTGCGTCCCAGTATCTGGACCCGGACCTCCTCGAACGCTTGGCCCACATCCTGGCTGCCCACCAGCACACGGGCTCGCACCAGCGCCTGATGCTCCCAGGTCCAGGCTTCGCTCTCCTGATAACGGGCAAACGCCCCAAGGGAGCTGACCAGCAGCCCCGACGCCCCGGAAGGCCGCAGACGCATGTCCACTTCATATAGCTGCCCGGAGTTGGTCTGGGCCGTCAGCAGGTGAATGATCCGCTGACCGAGCCGGGTAAAGAACTGCGCGCCGTCGATGGGTTTCGGGCCGTCGGTTTCCGCCTGCGGGTCGCCATCGTGGATGAACACCAGGTCCAGGTCGGAACCATGCCCCAATTCCAGGCCACCGACTTTCCCATAACCGACAATAATGAAGCCCGGATTGCACAGGCTGCCGTCGGTGCGCAGTGGCACGCCGTGCTTGGCGGCCGTCTGGCGCCAGGCCAGGGCCAGCACTTGCTCGAGAATCGCCTCGGCCAGCCAGGTCAGGTAATCGCTGACCTTCATCAGCGGCAGGCTGCCGGCGATTTCCGAAGCCGCCACCCGCAGGCGGTGCGCCAGCTTGAAATGCCGCAACGCCTCCATTTGCTGCTCCAGGTCATCCTCGGGAATGCGCGTCAGGCGCTCACGCAACTCCGCGGCCAACTCCGGTGCCAGGGGCGGCTTGAACAGCCGACCTTCGTTGAGCAGCTCATCGAGCAGCAACGGAAAACGGGTGATTTGCTCAGCAATCCACGGGCTCGCCGCGCACAGCGTCAGCAAGCGCCGCAGGGCACCGGGGTTTTCCGTCAACAACACCAGGTAGGCCGAACGGCGAGCCACGGCCTCCACCAAGGGCAGTACCCGCTCCAGCACCAGGTCCGGATCGGCATGCTCCACAGCCTGGGCCAACAGGCGTGGAATGAACGCATCCAGGCGCTCGCGCCCCAAGCGTTGCATGGCGCGCAACTGCGGGCTGGCGCGCAGGGCGGCCAGGGCCTTGAGGGCTTTGGGCGCATCGGCGAAGCCGCCCTCTTCCAACTGACGGCACGCCGCCCCTTCATCCTGGCTGTCTTCCCACAATGGCAACCATTCGCCGCCCACCACCACTTCGCTTTCGCCGCCCTCTTCTTCATCCGGGTCGGCGATGACCTGGCCGAAATGCCAGGCCACGCGCCCGCGCCAGTACATCAACTGCTCGTGAAAGGCCGACCAGTCGGCGAACCCCAGCATGAATGCAATGCGTGCCTGATCCTGCGGGCTGTCCGGGAGCATCTGGGTCTGGCGGTCGGCGATGGCCTGGATCGCATGCTCGGTATAACGCAGGAACTCATAGCCCTGGCGCAGCTCGTCGATCACCTTGGCCGGCAGGTAGCCCTGGCCCTCCAGGGTGCTCAACACTTTGAGCAACGGGCGCTGCTGCAAGCTCAAGTCCCGACCGCCATGGATCAGTTGGAACGCCTGGGCAATGAACTCCACCTCGCGAATACCGCCCGAGCCCAGCTTGATGTTGTCGGCCATGCCCTTGCGCCGCACCTCCTGCTGGATCAGTTGCTTCATGGTGCGCAGCGCTTCGATGGCGGAAAAATCCAGGTAACGCCGATAGACGAACGGGCGCAGCATGTCGAGCAATTGCGCGCCGGCCACCTGGTCGCCCGCCACCACCCGCGCCTTGATCATGGCGTAGCGCTCCCAGTCGCGGCCCTGGTCCTGGTAATACTGCTCCAGGGCATTGAAGCTCAACACCAGCGCACCCGCCGAACCGTAGGGGCGCAGGCGCATGTCGACGCGGAACACGAAGCCGTCGACGGTCATCGGGTCCAGGGCCTTGATCAGGCGCTGGCCAACGCGGATGAAAAATTCCTGGTTATCCAGCGGCCGCTTGACGCCCACGGTTTCGCCGCCCTCGGGGTAGGCGAAGATCAGGTCGATGTCCGACGACAGGTTCAGCTCCACGGCACCCAGCTTGCCCATGCCCAGGATGACCATCTGCTGCGGCTCGCCGCTGCGCCGTCCGGTGGGCGTACCGAATTGCTGGCTGAGGCGCTGGTACAACCAGTGGTAAGCCTGGTCGATGCAGGTGTCGGCCATGTCTGAAAGATCGCGACAGGTCTGGACCAGATCGGCCTGACGGTTCAGGTCGCGCCAGATGATCCGTACCTGCTGGCGGGTACGCTGGCGGCGCAGGACGCGCCCCAGTTCGTCTTCGGTTTCGGCGGCCAGCACGGCGGCGGCAATCTGCGCGCGCATTTCACCGGGCGCCAGGCTGCGGTCCAGTTCGCCGCTGCGTACCAGCTCCAGCAGCATCGCCGGGTCACGGACACTCTGCTCGATGACAAAGTCGCTGGCGGCGGCAATACGGCTGAACGCTTCCCAGCGTTGCGGGGTCCAGGCCGAAAGCCCGCGATCGTCGTCGAGGGAGGCGACCGCCGCACGGAACGACTGCTCGGCACGGCTGACCAATGACTGGAGAATGGCCGGTACCATTTCCGGTATTGGGGCAAGCGAAGGCAGGCTCATGGTCTATCCTTGATCGGCGCGGGAGAGGCTGGATGTAGTGTTTTTTCAGAAGACACTACCTGATCGACTGTCGAACAAAGATGATAAATAGCTGAAAATCTGATTTTATTGGCAGCCGGCATCAAGTTTTTACCTGTTCGTGTTGGCTAAAGACCAACGGTAACGATTATTCTCACAACGAAATGAGGGGCCATACGCCGCTCATGTGTAGTTTTACTACTCGTCTATACATTCGAAAGGCTGAAACGGCCGACGATTTGTAGTAAAACTACACGCCGCCGAAACAACCTTCGGCAATCCAAGAATTTATATCGTCTGCCCACAAGGCCAGTCGCAAACTCAGGCAACCGATTCTGGTAGCCTTTCCGCCCTGGAGCAAGCCATGCAAGACCTCGATCCCGTCGAAACCCAGGAATGGCTGGACGCCCTGGAATCGGTTCTCGACAAAGAAGGCGAAGACCGTGCTCATTATCTGATGACCCGTATGGGCGAACTCGCGACCCGCAGCGGCTCGCAACTGCCCTACGCCATCACCACGCCGTACCGCAACACGATCCCCGTTACCCACGAAGCACGCATGCCTGGCGACCTGTTCATGGAACGCCGCATTCGCTCGCTGGTACGCTGGAACGCGTTGGCCATGGTCATGCGTACCAACCTGAAAGATTCTGACCTGGGCGGTCACATCTCCAGCTTCGCCTCCAGCGCGACGCTGTATGACATCGGCTTCAACTACTTCTTCCAGGCCCCGACCGACGAACACGGCGGCGACCTGATCTACTTCCAGGGTCACGCATCGCCAGGCGTCTACGCCCGTGCGTTCATGGAAGGCCGCATCACCGAAGACCAGATGAACAACTTCCGCCAGGAAGTGGACGGCAACGGCCTGTCCTCGTACCCGCACCCTTGGCTGATGCCGGACTTCTGGCAGTTCCCGACCGTGTCCATGGGCCTGGGCCCGATCCAGGCGATCTACCAGGCGCGCTTCATGAAGTACCTGGAAGCCCGCGGTTTCATCCAGCCAGGCAAGCAGAAAGTCTGGTGCTTCATGGGCGACGGCGAGTGCGACGAGCCGGAATCCCTGGGCGCGATCTCCCTGGCCGGCCGCGAGAAGCTGGACAACCTGATCTTCGTCATCAACTGCAACCTGCAGCGCCTCGACGGCCCGGTTCGCGGCAACGCCAAGATCATCCAGGAACTCGAAGGCGTGTTCCGTGGTGCCCAGTGGAACGTCAACAAAGTCATCTGGGGCCGTTTCTGGGACCCACTGCTGGCCAAGGACGTCGACGGCATCCTGCAACGCCGCATGGACGAAGTCATCGACGGCGAGTACCAGAACTACAAGGCCAAGGACGGCGCGTTCGTCCGCGAGCACTTCTTCAACTCGCCTGAACTCAAGGCGATGGTTGCCGATCTGTCCGACGACGAGATCTGGAAACTCAACCGTGGCGGCCACGACCCGTACAAGGTCTACGCGGCATACCACCAGGCGGTCAATCACAAAGAACAGCCGACCGTCATCCTGGCCAAGACCATCAAGGGTTATGGCACCGGTGCCGGCGAAGCGAAGAACACTGCGCACAACACCAAGAAAGTCGATGTCGACAGCCTGAAGCTGTTCCGCGACCGCTTCGACATTCCGGTCAAGGACAGCGAGCTGGAAAACCTGCCGTTCTTCAAGCCCGAAGAAGGCAGCGCCGAAGCCCGTTACCTGGCCGAGCGCCGTGCCGCACTGGGCGGTTTCGTGCCCCAGCGCCGCGCCAAGAGCTTCAGCGTCCCGACCCCGCCACTGGAGACCCTCAAGGCGATCCTGGACGGTTCGGGCGACCGTGAAATCTCCACCACCATGGCCTTCGTGCGGATCCTCGCGCAATTGGTCAAGGACAAGGAAATCGGCCAGCGCATCGTCCCGATCATCCCGGACGAAGCCCGTACCTTCGGTATGGAAGGCATGTTCCGTCAGTTGGGCATCTACTCGTCCGTCGGCCAGCTCTACGAGCCAGTCGATAAAGACCAGGTGATGTTCTACCGCGAAGACAAGAAGGGCCAGATCCTCGAAGAAGGCATCAACGAAGCGGGCGCCATGAGCTCCTTCATTGCCGCCGGTACTTCGTACTCCAGCCACAACCAGCCGATGCTGCCGTTCTACATCTTCTACTCGATGTTCGGCTTCCAGCGTATCGGCGACCTGGCCTGGGCCGCTGGCGACAGCCGTACCCGTGGCTTCCTGATCGGCGGCACCGCCGGCCGCACCACCCTCAACGGTGAAGGCCTGCAGCACGAAGACGGCCACAGCCACATGCTGGCCGGGACCATCCCGAACTGCCGCACCTATGATCCGACCTACGGCTACGAGCTGGCGGTGATCATCCAGGACGGCATGAAGAAGATGACCGAAGAGCAACAGGACGTCTTCTACTACATCACCGTGATGAACGAGTCCTACCAGCAGCCAGCCATGCCGGCCGGTGTCGAGGCAGGCATCGTCAAGGGCATGTACCTGCTGGAAGAAGACACCCGCGAAGCGGCGCACCACGTCCAGTTGATGGGCTCGGGCACCATCCTGCGCGAAGTGCGTGAAGCCGCGAAGATCCTGCGTGAAGAGTTCAACGTCGGTGCCGACGTCTGGAGCGTCACCAGCTTCAACGAACTGCGTCGCGACGGCCTGGCCGTAGAGCGCAGCAACCGCCTGCACCCTGGCCAGAAGCCAAAGCTGAGCTACGTCGAAGAGTGCCTGAACGGCCGCAAAGGTCCGGTCATCGCCTCTACCGACTACATGAAGCTGTTCGCCGAGCAGATCCGCCAGTGGGTTCCTTCCAAGGAATTCAAGGTGCTGGGCACCGACGGTTTCGGCCGTAGCGACAGCCGCAAGAAGCTGCGTCACTTCTTCGAAGTCGACCGTAAGTTCGTTGTGTTGGCAGCCCTGGAAGCCCTGGCTGACCGTGGCGATATCGAACCTAAAGTGGTGGCCGAAGCCATCGCCAAGTTCGGCATCGATCCGGAAAAACGCAACCCACTGGACTGCTGAGGAGAATTTTCGTGAGCGAACTCATTCGCGTACCTGACATCGGCAGCGGTGAAGGTGAAGTAATTGAACTGTTTGTGAAGGTCGGCGACCGTATCGAAGCCGACCAGAGCATCCTGACGCTTGAATCGGACAAGGCCAGCATGGAAGTGCCTGCGCCGAAGGCCGGTGTCATCAAGAGCCTGAAAGTGAAGCTGGGCGATCGCCTGAAAGAAGGCGACGAACTGCTGGAGCTGGAAGTCGAGGGCGCCGCTGCGGCGCCTGAAGCGGCCGCTCCCGCCGCTGCCCCGGCGGCGGCTGAAAAGCCTGCCGCCGCACCGGCCGCCGAAGCAGCTCCCGCTCCGGCCGCTGCGCCTGCCGCGGCCACGGTCCAGGACATTCATGTCCCGGACATCGGTTCGTCGGGCAAGGCCAAGATCATCGAAGTGCTGGTCAAGGTCGGCGACACCGTCGAAGCCGATCAGTCGCTGATCACCCTGGAATCCGACAAGGCCAGCATGGAAATCCCATCGCCGGCCGCCGGTGTGGTGGAAAGCGTCGAGATCAAGCTGGAAGACGAAGTCGGCACCGGCGATCTGATCCTGAAGCTCAAAGTGGCGGGTGCCTCGGCACCTGCTGCGCCAGCCCCGGCCGCTGCACCTGCCGCCAAGGCTGAAGCAGCGCCAGCGCCTGCCGCAGCGCCTGCCACCAAGGCCGAAGCTGCGCCTGCGCCTGCCCCTGTCGCCGCCGCGCCTGCGCCAAGCGGTGCCAAGGTGCACGCAGGCCCGGCGGTGCGTCAGTTGGCCCGTGAATTCGGTGTCGAGCTGTCGGCCGTTGGCCCAAGCGGCCCGCACGGTCGTGTGCTCAAGGAAGACGTGCAAGCCTACGTCAAGGCCATGATGCAGAAGGCCAAGAACGCACCGGCCGAAGGCGCCACCGGCGGCGCGGGCATCCCGCCGATCCCGGCGGTGGACTTCAGCCGCTTCGGTGAAACCGAAGAAGTGGCCATGACTCGCCTGATGCAGATCGGCGCGTCGAGCCTGCACCGCAGCTGGTTGAACATTCCACACGTGACTCAGTTCGACCAGGCCGACATCACCGAGCTGGAAGCTTTCCGCGTCGCGCAGAAAGCCGTGGCGGAAAAGGCCGGCGTGAAGCTGACCGTGCTGCCACTGCTGCTCAAGGCCTGTGCGCACCTGCTCAAGGAACTGCCGGACTTCAACAGCTCCCTGGCCCCAAGCGGCAAGGCTGTGATCCGCAAGAAATACGTGCACATCGGCTTTGCCGTCGACACCCCGGAAGGCCTGCTGGTACCGGTCATCCGCAACGTCGACCAGAAGAGCTTGCTGCAACTGGCTGGCGAAGCCGCTGCCCTGGCCGAAAAAGCCCGGAACAAGAAGCTCACCGCCGACGACATGCAGGGCGCCTGCTTCACCATCTCCAGCCTCGGTCACATTGGCGGCACCGGCTTCACGCCGATCGTCAACGCGCCGGAAGTGGCGATCCTGGGTGTTTCCAAGGCCACCATCCAGCCAGTCTGGGACGGTAAGGCCTTCCAGCCGAAGCTGATGCTGCCACTGTCGCTGTCCTACGATCACCGTGTGATCAACGGCGCCGCCGCTGCACGCTTCACCAAGCGCTTGAGCGACCTGCTGGGCGACATCCGCACCATCCTGCTGTAACACCGGGCGGCCCTCCCTTGGGGAGGGCCATTCGGAGCACCGTTTTCCGAGCGCCACGCTCGTACCTCAACCCCGTCCGTTTGGCGGGGCTTTTTTTGCCTGGCATTCGAGCCAGGTGCATGGGTGTTGTATGTGGCGGCCGCATCGCGAGCAAGTCGCTCCCACAGTGGATTTGCGGTGCTCCTGTGGGAGCGAGCTTGCTCGCGATAGCGGCATTTCCTACCCCGCAAGTTTTAAATGACTACAGCCCCTATTAGTCATTGCCCACAACTTGCGCCCCCTTCCCCGTCGATATTTATGGCGCGCCGGGCTTTAGCATCAAAACCGCCAAGGCCACTTGATGCTTGCACCCACCGACTAAAACTTCGAATGGATTCGAATATGTTCAAACCTACCGTCGGCCCCATTGTCGGGCACACGACCACTGACCATGCCCGGATATTCCTGCGGGGCGATCACGGCAACAACCGGGTATTTGCCGGTATACGACACCGGCGTCGAGGAGACACACGCTGGTCAAAAGGGCACTTTGTCCAATTGAAGGCCTACCGCGACATGTCCGATGTGATCGTGTTGAAAGACCTTCAACCCGACACCGCCTATGAATACCAGGCCGGCTGGCTCAGCCCCTTGAGCCCGACCCATACCGTGGAAACCATCCAGGAACTGCCACTGCAATGGCCTCGGAACACCTATTGCTTGCACACGCCGGCCGACAAACCCGATACGCCACGGGCTTACATCGTCGGCTCATGTCGCTACTTGCGGATCGCCGCCAGCACCCCGTTGTTCCCCAGCCTTGGGGATCGCACCTTTGCCGGCATCAATCGCATCGTCGAACAGGCCGACCCACCGATCAGCGCGGTGTTAATGACCGGAGACCAGGTTTATCTCGATGACTTGAATATCATCGGCCCGGACCGAAGCTATAAACACATCCTCTTCAGATACCGAGCGGTATTTACCCAGCCGCACATCAGCAAGCTGATGTCTGGCACGCCGACCTACATGATCCTCGACGACCATGAAATCGAAGACAACTGGCCCGCCAGGAAAACCGGCCACGACGACGTCCTGTATGCCAATGCCATGAGCGCCTATGGGCTTTACCAGGCCAGCCATGGGCCCGCCCATGAACTGTCGAGCGACGGAACATTGAACAGGTCGTTGACCCGCTACTGGTACACCTTTGCCCATGGCGATATCCACTGGTTCGTCACCGACAGCCGGACGCAACGCAACCTGTCGGCGGACGATCGGCGCATCCTCGACGCGGACCAGGAGCAATCCCTGCTCGAATGGCTCCTCAGCAGCCCCGCCCGGGTCAAGCTCGTCGTCACCAGCGTGATGTTTTTCCCTGACCGCCAGCGCAATGACGGCGATGCCTGGCAGGCCTTCCCGGAACAACGCTTGCGCCTGTTGGAAACCATCCGCCGCCACCGGATCAAAAACGTGGTGTTCATCTCGGGTGACGTTCACGGCTCGATGACCAGCCGCCTGCGTCACACTCAGGATCCTGATTTCGAGGTCAACACCGTCGTTTCCTCGCCGTTCTACAACAGCAAATTGCTGCCTTTTGCAAAAGCCGCGGATTTTATTTTCCACAGGCCCATGGCCCGTACGGACAGCGGGGAGTACCGCTATGAACTGACCAGCGCAGTGGTGAGCCAGGACAACTTCGCCCGCCTGCAGGTCACGGCGCAGAGCCTTCATGTCACCTTCCACGACCGTGACGGCGAGCCCTTGCAGACGATCGATATTGCGCTGCGATGAACTTCCATGCCCTCTGATCGGCTGGCGACTGGAGAAATCCCTTTGTCGGCCGATAAAAGGTTTATAGCACTTGGCCTTCATCTCTCTTGTCAGCCAGTGCCGCAATGATGCAACCTTGCGCCAATCCGTAATAACGAGGGCGTCAGCCCGGCGCGATCAGCATTTTCGAAGCGAGTTTCCCCATGAAAAGCCAACCCGATGCCGCCAGCCGTATGGCGGCCGAGGTAGTGACGCAGTTACCGGTGCCCGCGCGGCTCGGTATGCTGCGTTTCGAACGGCTGAATGAAGCTAGCTGGGCGCTGTTGTTTCTCGATCCCAATTGCGAGCGACACTTCGGCCTGCCGGCGGTGGAACTGTGCTCGCTGGTCAGCTCGCCGTACGCCAGCCTGATGGAGCCCGAAGCGCGCTATCAATTGCACGACGCCATCCAGCAGCAACTGGCCCAGGCCGCGCATTACCAGATTCGCTACACGCTCCACACCGCCAAGGGCCCGATGAATGTGCTGGAGACGGGCGAAACCTACAGACAGCACAATCGTCATCTGCTGCGCGGTTACTTGCTGGTGGTGGACAATTTGCTGCAAAGTGAACCCTCCCTGCCGGCCCTGGACCTGGAAACCCAGAACTCGCGCCTGCAGATCGCCCTGGAACTGAACCAGCGCGCCCAGCAAGAGCAGCTCCAGCACCTGGACCGGGTACGTGCCCAACAAGACCTCATCCTGCTATTGACCCGCCAACGCTACAGCGCCAACAACTCCCTGCTCGAAGCGGCCGAACTCATTACCCGCAGCGCCTGCGACATCTACCAGATCGACTGCGCCAGTATCTGGAACCTGGATGACGGCAAACTGGTGCCGATTTCCGCCTACAACCGCGCCTCCCAGGAGTACTTCCTGCCGGCAGTCATCGACGCCAGCGAGTTTCCCGACTACATGGAGGCGCTGCAGACCTGTCGTGCCATCGACGCCCACAATGCGATGCGCGACCCACGCACCCGGGAGATGGCCGAGAGCCTGCGCGCCCGCGACGTCAACGCCATCCTCGACGCCAGCGTGCGCATCGACGGCCAAGTGGTGGGCGTGCTGTGCCTGGAACAAGTGGGGGCCACCCGCGCCTGGCAGTCGGATGAGATCGCCTTCGCCGGCGAACTGGCGGACCAGTTCGCCCAGGTCATCAACAACCACAACCGCCGCACCGCCACCAGCGCCCTGCACCTGTTCCAGCGCGCCGTGGAGCAAAGCGCCAACGCGTTCCTGCTGGTCAATTGCGACGGAGTGGTGGAGTACGTCAACCCAAGCTTCACTGCGATCACCCAGTACACCACCGAGGAAGTCCACGGCCAACGCCTCTCGGAACTGCCGGCCCTGGAGAACCTCAGCGAGCTGCTGTTCGACGCGCCCTCGGCGCTGGCCCAGAGCAACAGTTGGCAGGGCGAGTTCAAGAGCCGGCGCAAGAACCTGGAACCCTACTGGGGCCAGTTGTCGATTTCCAAGGTCTACGGCGACAACCGCGAGCTGACCCACTACATCGGCATCTACGAAGACATCACCCAGACCAAACTGGCCCAGCAGCGCATCGAGCGCCTGGCCTACACCGACAACCTGACCAACCTGGGCAACCGCCCGGCGTTCATTCGCAACCTCGATGAGCGCTTTGCCCGGGACAGCGACTCGCCCATCAGCCTGCTGCTGGTGGACATCGACAACTTCAAGCGCATCAACGACAGCCTCGGTCACCAGACCGGCGACAAGCTGCTGATCAGCCTGGCCCGGCGCCTGCGCAACAGCCTGAGCCCCAGCGGCAGCCTGGCGCGATTCGCCAGTAACGAGTTCGCCGTGCTGCTGGACGACACGAGCCTGGAGGCCGGGCAGCAGATCGCCAGCCAATTGCTGATGACCCTCGACAAACCGATGTTCGTCGACAACCAGTTGATCAGTGTGACCGGCTCCGTAGGCCTGGCCTGCGCGCCGCTGCACGGCCGTGATCCGCAGACCCTGATGCGCAACGCCGGCCTCGCCCTGCACAAGGCCAAGGCCAACGGCAAGCATCAGGTCCAGGTGTTCACCGAGGCGCTGAATGCCGAGGCCAGCTACAAGCTGTTCGTCGAAAACAACCTGCGTCGCGCCTTGACCCAGAACGAACTGGACGTGTTCTACCAGCCCAAGTTGTGCCTGCGCAGCGGCCGTCTGCTGGGCATGGAGGCACTGCTGCGCTGGAACCATCCGGAAAAGGGCATGATCCGCCCGGACCAGTTCATCAGTGTGGCCGAAGAAACCGGCCTGATCATTCCCATCGGCAAATGGATCGCCCGCCAGGCCTGCCGGATGAGCAAACAGCTGACCGCGGCCGGCCTGGGTAACCTGCAAGTGGCGATCAACCTGTCGCCCAAGCAGTTCTCCGACCCGGATCTGGTCGCCTCCATCGCCAGCATCCTCAAGGAGGAACAACTGCCGGCCCGGCTGCTGGAACTGGAGTTGACCGAAGGCCTGCTGCTGGAGGCCACCGAAGATACCCACTTACAGCTCGACCAGCTCAAGCGCCTGGGGCTGACCCTGGCCATGGACGACTTTGGCACCGGGTACTCATCCCTGAGCTACCTGAAAAAATTCCCGATCGACATCATCAAGATCGATCGCAGCTTCATCCATGAGATCCCGGACAACCAGGACGACATGGAAATCACCTCGGCGGTGATCGCCATGGCCCACAACCTGAAACTCAAGGTCGTGGCCGAAGGCATCGAAACCGCCCAGCAATTGGCGTTCCTACGGCGTCACCGCTGCGACGTCGGCCAGGGCTACCTGTTCGACCGTCCCATCCCCGGCGCGGAGCTGGTCGAAAAGCTCAAGCGCTACCCGCGTGGGCCGCTCGTATAACTCAAGCTTCAAGCTTCAAGCTTCAAGCTTCAAGCAAACGATGGCACACTCTCACCACTTGTAGCTTGCAGCTTGCGACTTGCAGCTGCCTCCCTAAGAGGACTGATAATGGTCTTGCGCTCGGAAATCCTGGTGAATAAAAACGTGCTTCCTACTCAAGAACAAGCCCTGCCTGGCCGTGAAACCCCGATGACTGTGCCGGACAAACACTTCGTCCTCGACGCGCCCCTGCTGGGCCCATTTGCCATGGACGTGGATTTCGCGATCTTCGGCCTCGGCTGCTTCTGGGGCGCGGAACGCAAGTTCTGGCAGCGCGAAGGCGTGGTCAGTACCGCGGTGGGTTACGCCGGTGGTTTCACCCCGAACCCGACGTACGAAGAAGTCTGCTCGGGCCTTACCGGCCACAGCGAAGTGGTGCTGGTGGTCTACGAACCAGCGAAAGTCAGCTACGAACAACTTCTAAAGATGTTCTGGGAACTGCACAACCCGACCCAGGGCATGCGCCAGGGGAACGACATCGGCACCCAGTACCGTTCGGTGATCTATGCCACCACCCCGGACCAACTGGCGGCGGCCAAACACAGCGAGCAAGTCTTCCAGGCCGAGTTGACCAAGGCCGGCAAAGGCACCATCACCACCGAAATCGAAGAAGCACCGACGTTCTACTTCGCCGAGGCCTATCACCAGCAGTACCTGGCGAAGAACCCGGAAGGCTATTGCGGGATTGGCGGGACCGGCGTGACCTGCCCGATCTGACTGTCGGGCCCTGAAAAGCTTCGCGAGCAAGCCCGCTCCCACAGGTCTGGCGGCGTACACGACTCTTGCGTACGCCTCAGATCCAGTGTGGGAGCGGGCTTGCTCGCGAAGGCGTCCTTCCAGACAACCTGAATACATTGGCTCAATGATCAGCTCTCAGCGATCAGCCAATCCATCTGCCACCCGCCCTGGGTCTGCCCCAGCTTTTTCGACAGCCACGGCAGCAGCTCACGCAACTCTTCTTCCAGCCCCCATGGCGGATTGGCAATCGCCAGGCCGGAGCCGTTCAGGCTGTTGGGCGTCGCCAGTGGGTGCACGAGCAGCTCCACGCGCAACAGCTTCGGCGCTCCCGTGCCGGCCAGGTCCTGGTAGAAGCGACGCAACATCCGCTGGTCCTTCACCGGGTACCAGATGGCCGCCACCGTCTGGCGCATCCGGCCAATGGCCTCCTTGAGCGAGGCGGCGCAGCGCTGCATCTCGTCAAGCTGCTCGAAGGGCGGATCGATCAGCATCAAGGCACGCTTTTCGGCCACCGGCAGCAACGCCCGCGACACATGCCAGCCTTCACCCAGGTGCACCGCCACGCGACGGTCGCCTTTCATGTTGTCCTTGAGCAACACGCCGTCTTCAGGGTGCTTTTCGTTGAGCAGCACACGGTCCTGGGGACGAGTCAGGCGCCGCGCCAGTTCCGGCGAGCCCGGGTAGTAGCGCAGTTGCCCGTCCGGGTTCATCTCGCGCAGCACCTTCATGTAATCGGCAGTCAATGGCGGCAGGTCGCCCTCGCCCCACAACCGCGCAATGCCTTCCAGGTACTCACCGGTACGGTTGGCCTGGTCACCCTGCAAGTCGTACAGCCCGATGCCCGCGTGGGTGTCTAGGTAGGCGAAGGGCTGTTCCTTGCGCGACATCAGCGCGATGAGGCGGGTCAAGGTCAGGTGTTTGAACACGTCGGCGTGATTGCCGGCGTGGAAAGCGTGGCGATAATTCATGGCGGCTCCTGCGAAGGGCAACGAGTTTACCTTGAAGCGCGTCGAACGTCAGGGGTTGGCAGCCCGGCGGACACGCCACGATCAGCCCAGCTCCCGCAGCAAGTACGCCTGCAAGGGCGCCTTTGGCGCGACAACTGGCTTCGATCGCTCAAGAAAGTGAGCAATCTTGCGTCGCAGGATGCGCTGGTCGACCCGCTCCCACAGAGACGGATGCTCCTGGCCAAGCCACGTGAGCAAGTTATCCACCAGACAATTCGTCGGGATCTCGGTCATGGCGTCCAGCAGCGCCACCGGCACTTCCCACCAAGGAAAAGTCTGGACCGGCCGCTGGGCATTTCCCATGAGCTCAAGGGATTGAGCGTTGATCAGGCAACGATTGATGACAGGCAGGAGCTCCCCGCCATCCACCGCCGTCGATTGGAGGATCGGTCCCATGAAGCGCCCATCCCAAAAACGCAGGAAAACCGGCTTGCCACCCGGCAACAGCACCTGCGTCACCCCACGCAAATGCTCGGCAAGGGTTTCCTGGCTGGCACACGACACCGCCAGCCAACCCCAATCGAGCGAGTCGGCGGTCGCTATCCAATCAAGAAACCCACAGTCCGCGCGAACAAGCCCTACATAGGGCATGACCGCTTCCCACTCGGCGTACGGCGTGTCGGCCCAGATCGCCGTGGGTGTCGCGGCCATCGAACGGCGCCAGGCCGCCAACGCCCCAGCGCTGCTGGCATTGCTGAAAATGGCGAAAAGTTGCTCGGACGCCTGCAACGGATGGCGTTCAAGCCAGGCGCGGGGCGTTTGGCCGCTGTTCATGGGCGCTCCTGTGTGTCGACAGTTTTGTGAAAGACCGATGGCCCTGCGCAAACGCCGTTTCTGCACCGCTCGCACTCCTCGCAGAACGGCGCCGAGCCTTGGAAGCTGAGGATTTGCGCCAGGGAAAGCCGAGGGGCCGGCGCAGCGACCTGCTGCCCGGAGCTGACCGGCCAACCCGCCTCCGCCCCCATGACCGCCATCGGCGCCCCACCGACCTCGATCGGCACGCTGCTGAAAATCCCGTCGGCACCAATGTTGATCCAATGACCGCCAGCCTGGAGGGTCACACTGGCGCCAGCTTCCAGGACCACTTGCTGGCCGGCGCTGACATGAAACTGCCGGCTGGCGTTCAGGACCTGGCCGGTCACGCGAACATGCCGCTCGCCGCCCACCAGCAGATGATCGTCCTGGCGGACTTCAGCCTGGCGCCGGCCATGGGTAACGCGCTGCTCATCGGCCTTGAGTTCGTGCCGTGCCGTACCGGTGACGACGATGCTGCGCTCGTGATCGACCTGCACCCGCTGGTCGTGCAGCACGTGCTGGGTCCAGTTGCGCTGGGCCCGCAGGTAGATTTCCTCGGCCCCCTTGCGGTCCTCGATACGCAACTCGTTATAGCCTCCCCCACCGGGACTGCTCTGGCTGCGCCAAATACTGCGGGTCTTGTCCGCCGGCAGGTCCAACGGCACCGGGTTGGCGCCGTTGGGCAGGCAACCCACCACCAATGGCTTGTCCACGTCGCCATCGATGAACCCCACCAAAACTTCCATGCCGACCCGGGGAATCAGCACTGCACCATAGTGATCATGGGCCCAACCCGAGGCCACTCGCAGCCAGCAACTGGAATGTTCGTCGCGCTGGCCGTCGCGATCCCAGGCCAGTTGCACCTTGACCCGCCCGAATTCATCACAATGGATCTCGCTGTCCACCGGCCCGGTCACCACCGCTGACTGATAACCGTGGGCACGGGGCTTTTCAGGGTGCAGGGGCGGCCGAAAAAACACGTCCCACGGTGTGGCGAGAAAAGTGTTTCTGTAGCCCTGGAATTCGTCCGGGCCGGCGGCGGCTGTTTCTTCCAGCACCTGGGGTTGACGGCCATGATGGTCGATATGCGTCAGGAGCCAGAGATCGTTCCACTGCTCCCTGGGATGGCCCTTGATGCGCACGAAATGTCCGCTGACGAAAGCACTGTCATCGCTGCTGCCCTGGGCCACGCGATGATCGGCGCCGTGACGCTCAAGGGCACGCCGGGTCAGGTGCTTGCCATCGTCCCGGTCGCAGAACCCACCGGGGTAGCGATAGTCTTCGAGCGCTGGCAACTGCCGATTGTCGAGGTGGGTTTGCAACAACAGGCCGGGCTTGCGGAAGTCGTAGTCGCGCAACGTTACGGCCGTGGCGCGGGTCTGGAGCCGCACCGCCAGACGCTTGATGGCCGGCGCGTCGGCAGCCATCCCGCTGTCCGCCAGGTACAGCGTCGAGTCGGGCAGGCGGGGAAACCCGGTCTGATCGTCGCCGAACACCAGCAGATGGCCGTCAGGGCGGTGCCGAAAGTGATAGTGGATACCGACTTCGGCACAGATCCGCTCGATGAACGCCAGGTCGCTTTCGGCGTACTGCACACAGTATTCACGCTCGGGATAGTGCCCTGCGAGGATGAACTGGAAGGCCCCCTCCAGGACCCCATGTTCCTTCAACACCCGGGCGACGATATCGGGCACGCTCAAGTGCTGGAAAATCCGCTGGTTGATACGGTGGCGCAAGTAGGCCAGGCGCGGCACCAGACTGACCTGGTAACGGGTCAGGCGTCTGCCTGAATCGCCTTGGGCTACGCTATAGACCTGACCGTGCACGCCCCCTCCCCGGCCATCGAACCGCAGGAATGCCTGGCGATGCAGAAGTTCTTCCAGTACCAGGTCGCAGCGCTCGCTGACCAGTTCCACGTCAAAGCGATAGGGCTGGCTGATGGTTTCCGTGCCCTTGAACTCCAGTACCTTGAGTTCATTCGGCCCGCTGTCGAGCGTCAGCGTGAAACGCGGTGGATTGGCAGGCGGGAACATCCGATGTGCCTCTGCTGAATGGAGGCGGGGGATTCTGCACGAGCAGTAGGGGACGTGTATGGGAGGTCAGGAAAAACAGATTTGCCCTACATCCACGAAGGTAAAAGCTGCAAAGCGTGATGCATTTTCCGATAGACATTCGAAGCATCGCCGCCGTCCTACACATGAATCAGCAGTTTCTTGCAACGATCTGACGGCGGATGGTTCCTGATGCGGCAATCGGAGCTCTGGAACGGCCAGGACGCTGTGTCCGGGCTCTATCTCTATATAGCTCGCGAGCCCAGCGGTAGGAGCTGTCGAGCGGAGCGAGGCTGCGATCTTTCTCCAGACACTTGAGCCTCAAGTGAAAGATCAAAAGATCGCAGGCTTCGCCAGCTCCTACAGAACTCAGCGGGCTCAAAGCCCCACTGAAGACCTTACTGGTTCAGACGAAAATCTTTTTCCGCCGCGTCGAAGCGCTGCAGCATACCTGCGGTAGGCGAGCCCATCTTGCTGACCAGGTAGATGGCCAGGCTGGCGAAGATGAAGCCCGGGATGATTTCGTACAGGCCCAGCAGCGCGAAATGCTTCCAGACGATCACGGTGATTGCACCCACCAGAATGCCGGCGAGCGCGCCATTGCGGGTCATGTTCTTCCAGATGACGGAGATCAGGACAACCGGGCCGAAGGCAGCACCGAAACCAGCCCAGGCGTAGCTCACCAGACCCAGGACGCGGTTTTCCGGGTTAGCGGCCAGGGCAATGGCGACCAAGGCCACCAGCAACACCATGGCACGACCGACCCAGACCAGTTCCAGCTGGGAAGCACTCTTGCGCAGGAAGGTCTTGTAGAAGTCTTCGGTCAGGGCGCTGGAGCACACCAGCAACTGGCAGCTCAGGGTACTCATCACCGCCGCCAGGATGGCCGACAGCAGTACACCGGCAATCCATGGGTTGAACAGCAGTTTTGCCAGCTCGATGAACACGCGCTCTGGGTTCTCGGTCACGGGGCCGGCCACATCGGGGTGCGCCGAGAAGTAAGCGATACCGAAGAAGCCCACGGCCACGGTGCCGCCCAGGCACAGGATCATCCAGGTCATGGAGATGCGACGGGCATTGGCGATCGACTTGACCGAATCCGCCGCCATGAAGCGCGCCAGGATGTGCGGTTGGCCGAAATAACCCAGGCCCCAGCCCATCAGCGAGATGATGCCGATGAAGGTGGTGTTCTTGAGCATATCGAACGAAGTAGGGTCTTTCGCTTCGATGGCCAGGAAGGTGGTGTCCACGCCGCCAGTGGCCAGCAGAACGATGATTGGCGTGAGGATCAGCGCGAAGATCATCAGGGTCGCTTGCACGGTGTCGGTCCAGCTCACGGCCAGGAAACCGCCAACGAAGGTGTAGGCGATGGTCGCGGCAGCACCGGCCCACAATGCGGTCTCGTAGGACATGCCGAAGGTGCTTTCGAACAGACGGGCACCGGCCACGATGCCGGAAGCGCAGTAGATGGTGAAGAACACCAGGATCACTACCGCAGAGATGATCCGCAGCAAGCCGCTCTTGTCTTCGAAGCGGCTGGAGAAGTAATCCGGCAGGGTCAGGGCGTCACCGTTGTGCTCGGTCTGCACCCTCAGGCGGCCGGCCACGAACAGCCAGTTCAGGTAGGCACCGACGATCAGGCCGATGGCGATCCAGCTTTCCGACAGGCCAGACATATAGATGGCACCCGGCAAACCCATCAACAACCAACCGCTCATGTCGGAAGCACCGGCGGACAATGCCGTGACCACGCTGCCCAGGCTGCGACCGCCCAGGATGTAGTCGGAAAGGTTATTGGTGGAGCGGTAAGCCATCAGGCCGATCAGGACCATGGCTGCGATGTAGATCACGAAAGTGATCAAGGTGGGATTACTAACACTCATGAGTTACGCCCTGGCTTTGTTTTTATGGTGCGGTGGCAGTTGGAAGCGCCGACAACGCAGACGTTGTAGCGACGATTTGCAGTCCCGCGAATTTATGACTGATGTTTCCCCAGGAAAGCCATCAGCCGATGCCCCTCGGCTTGGAGCCGGTTGCACCTTGGCCGCGAATGCTATTCAACAAATCAAATAAGGTGCAACCAGTTTCGCTCGAATAAGTTGCACCTGATCGGTTTTATCGCAAAATCGTCGTTTTTTGCTCCCTTTTAGTGCAGTCCGCAGGGCATCACTAGAAGCCAAAGCACTAAGCCGGTGCAGGATTGGCGGGCACGCCCTGGCTTCCGGATGAGCTGCCTGTCATTTCAAGAAAAAAAGGGTTGCACCCGGTTGCACCTCAATCATCGCGCAGCTAATCTTGCCGCCAGCTGATGCCACGCCATACGTGGTAAACATGAGGATAAAAATATGGCTACCACCACCCTTGGGGTCAAACTCGATGACCCGACCCGCGAACGCCTCAAGGCGGCCGCAACCTCGATCGATCGCACGCCGCACTGGCTGATCAAGCAGGCAATTTTCAATTACCTGGAAAAACTCGAGGGTGGTGCAACCCTGACCGAGCTGAACGGTTCACCCCGTGCCGACAGCGATGATGCCGGCGACGTACAGGTCGACCATGCTCACCAATGCTTCCTCGAATTTGCCGAGAGCATCCTGCCGCAATCGGTCCTGCGCGCCTCCATTACCGCCGCTTACCGTCGCCCTGAGCCGGAAGTGGTGCCGATGCTGATCGAGCAGGCCCGCCTGCCAGTGGAAATGGCCGAAGCCACCAACAAGCTGGCGGCTTCGATTGCGGAAAAACTGCGTAACCAGAAAAGTGCCGGCGGCCGTGCCGGTATCGTTCAGGGCTTACTGCAGGAATTTTCCCTGTCGTCCCAGGAAGGCGTAGCCCTGATGTGCCTAGCCGAGGCGCTGCTGCGCATCCCGGACAAAGGCACTCGTGATGCGTTGATCCGCGACAAGATCAGCACCGGCAACTGGCAGCCGCACCTGGGCAACAGCCCGTCGCTGTTCGTCAATGCCGCCACTTGGGGCCTGTTGCTGACCGGCAAGCTGGTCGCCACCCATAACGAAACGGGCCTGACCTCCTCCCTGAGCCGCATCATCGGCAAGAGCGGCGAACCGATGATCCGCAAGGGCGTCGACATGGCCATGCGCCTGATGGGCGAGCAGTTCGTCACCGGCGAAACCATCGCCGAAGCCCTGGCCAACGCCAGCAAGTTCGAAGCCAAGGGTTTCCGCTATTCCTACGACATGCTGGGTGAAGCGGCGCTCACCGAACATGACGCCCAGAAGTACCTGGCCTCGTATGAACAAGCCATTCATTCGATCGGCAAAGCGTCCCATGGCCGTGGGATTTATGAAGGCCCGGGCATTTCCATCAAGCTCTCGGCCCTGCATCCGCGCTACAGCCGCGCCCAGTACGAGCGCGTCATGGACGAACTGTACCCGCGCCTGCTGTCGTTGACCCTGCTGGCCAAGCAATACGACATCGGCCTGAACATCGACGCCGAGGAAGCCGACCGCCTCGAACTGTCCCTGGACCTGCTGGAGCGCCTGTGCTTCGAGCCGCAGCTGACCGGCTGGAACGGCATCGGCTTCGTGATCCAGGCCTACCAGAAGCGTTGCCCGTACGTGATCGATTACGTCATCGACCTGGCCCGGCGCAGCCGCCACCGCCTGATGATTCGCCTGGTAAAAGGCGCGTACTGGGACAGCGAGATCAAGCGCGCCCAGGTCGAAGGCCTGGAAGGCTATCCGGTCTACACCCGCAAGGTGTACACCGACGTGTCCTACATCGCCTGCGCGCGCAAACTGCTGTCGGTGCCGGAAGTCATCTACCCACAGTTCGCCACGCACAACGCCCATACCCTGTCGGCCATTTACCACATCGCCGGTCAGAACTATTACCCGGGCCAGTACGAATTCCAGTGCCTGCACGGCATGGGTGAACCGCTGTACGAACAAGTTGTAGGCAAGGTTTCCGAAGGCAAGCTGAACCGTCCGTGCCGTGTGTACGCCCCGGTCGGCACCCACGAAACACTGCTGGCCTACCTCGTACGCCGCTTGCTGGAAAACGGCGCGAACACCTCGTTCGTCAACCGCATCGCCGACCAGTCGATTTCCATTCAGGAACTGGTGGCCGATCCAGTGGCCAGCATCGAGCAGATGGCAACCCTGGAAGGCGGCTTCGGCCTGCCGCACCCGCGCATTCCGCTGCCGCGCGACTTGTACGGCAGCGACCGCGCCAACTCCAGCGGCATCGACCTGGCCAACGAGCATCGCCTGGCGTCGCTGTCCTGCGCCCTGCTGGCCACTGCCCATAACGACTGGAAAGCCGCGCCGATGCTCGGTTGCGCTGCCAGCGAAGAAACCCCGGCAGCGGTGCTGAACCCGTCTGATCACCGCGATGTGGTCGGCCACGTGCAGGAAGCCACGGTTGCCGACGTCGACAACGCCATCCAGTGCGCCCTCAACGCCGCACCGATCTGGCAGGCCACGCCACCGGCCGAGCGCGCCGCGATCCTCGAGCGTGCCGCCGACCTGATGGAAGGCGAGATCCAGCCACTGATGGGCCTGCTGGCCCGTGAAGCCGGCAAGACCTTCGCCAACGCTATCGCGGAAGTGCGTGAAGCCGTGGACTTCCTGCGGTATTACGCGGTGCAGGCACGCAACGATTTCACCAACGACGCCCACCGCCCTCTCGGCCCGGTGGTCTGCATCAGCCCGTGGAACTTCCCGCTGGCGATTTTCAGCGGCCAGGTCGCCGCCGCACTGGCCGCCGGCAACCCGGTTCTGGCCAAGCCCGCCGAGCAGACGCCGCTGGTGGCGGCCCAGGCGGTGCGCCTGATGCTCGAAGCCGGCATTCCGGAAGGCGTCCTGCAACTGCTGCCGGGCCGTGGCGAAACCGTTGGCGCCCGCCTGGTCGGCGACGATCGGGTCAAAGGCGTGATGTTCACCGGCTCCACCGAAGTCGCCCGCCTGCTGCAACGCAACATCGCCGGTCGCCTGGACAACCAGGGCCGGCCGATCCCGCTGATCGCCGAGACCGGCGGCCAGAACGCGATGATCGTCGACTCCTCGGCCCTGACCGAACAAGTGGTCATCGACGTCGTGTCCTCGGCCTTCGACAGTGCCGGCCAGCGTTGCTCGGCCCTGCGGGTCCTGTGCCTGCAGGAAGATTCCGCCGACCGCGTCATCGAAATGCTCAAGGGCGCCATGGCCGAATCGCGCCTCGGCAACCCGGAGCGCCTGTCGGTGGACATCGGCCCGGTGATCGACGCCGAAGCCAAGGCTGGCATCGAGAAACACATCCAGGCCATGCGCGACAAAGGTCGCACCGTGTACCAGATGGCGATCGCCGACAGCGACGAGTGCAAGCGCGGCACCTTCGTGATGCCGACCCTGATCGAGCTGGAAAGCTTCGACGAGCTGCAGCGGGAGATCTTCGGCCCGGTGCTGCACGTGGTGCGCTACAAGCGCAAGGAACTGGGTCAGTTGATCGACCAGATCAACGCCTCCGGCTACGGCCTGACCCTGGGCGTGCACACGCGCATCGACGAAACCATCGCCAAGGTCATCGACAACGTCCATGCCGGTAACGTCTACGTCAACCGCAACATTGTCGGCGCCGTGGTCGGTGTACAGCCGTTTGGTGGCGAAGGCCTGTCGGGCACCGGTCCCAAGGCCGGTGGCCCGCTGTACCTGTACCGCCTGCTGTCGACTCGTCCTACCGACGCGATCCAGCAGTCCTTCGTCCGTGGCGACGCCTTGGTTGCGCCGGACCTGCGCTTGCGCGATGCCATGAGCAAACCGCTGACCGCCCTGCAAGCCTGGGCCGACAGCCAGAAGCTCGCTGAACTGAGCGCCCTGTGCGTGCAGTTCGCGGCCCAATCGCAAAGCGGCATCACCCGCCAGTTGACCGGCCCGACCGGCGAACGCAACAGCTACGCCATCCTGCCGCGCGAGCACGTGCTGTGCCTGGCCGACGTGGAAGGCGACCTGCTGACGCAACTGGCGGCCGTACTGGCCGTGGGCGGCTCGGCCGTGTGGCCGGAAACCGACACCAGCAAGGCCTTGTTCACCCGCTTGCCGAAAGAGATTCAGGCACGCATCCAACGGGTTGCCGACTGGACCAAGGACGATGTGCTGTTCGACGCGGTCCTGCACCACGGCGACTCGGACCAACTGCGGGGCGTTTGCCAGCAAGTGGCCAAGCGTGCCGGCGCCATCATCGGGGTGCATGGTTTGTCCCAGGGCGAGACCAACATTGCGTTGGAGCGTTTGGTGATCGAGCGGGCCTTGAGCGTCAATACCGCGGCCGCAGGTGGTAACGCCAGCCTGATGACCATCGGCTAAACCCGCTGTAGACCAGGCACCTGCAATGGGTGCCTGGCAATCCAATCCCTGTGGGAGCGAGCTTGCTCGCGATAGCGGTGGTTCAGTCAGGAATGTTGTCGACTGGGACACTGCTATCGCGAGCAAGCTCGCTCCCACATTTTGATTAGTGTCACCCTCACCTCTGCATCACTGTCATCAATCATCCTGTTCAGCCTTTATCAGCACGCCTAGACTCGGCCCATTCCAAAAAAAGGTAGGCCGCCATGTCCGAGACGCTGCTCAGTTCCCGCAATCTGGCTTTCGAGCTGTATGAAGTCCTCGATGCCGAGGGCCTGACCCAGCGCGAGCGGTTTGCTGAACACAATCGCGAAACCTTCGACGCAGCCCTCGGCACGGCCCGCAGCATCGCCGAAAAATTCTTCGCGCCCCACAACCGCAAGAACGATGAAAACGAACCACGCTACGAGAACGGCCAGGCGATCCTGATTCCCGAGGTAAAGCCGGCCGTGGATGCCTTTCTGGAGGCCGGCTTTCTCAATGCCGCGCGCAGCTTCGACGCCGGAGGCATGCAGTTGCCGACGCTGCTGTCCCAGGCTTGCTTCGCCCACTTCCAGTCGGCCAATGCCGCATCGACCTCTTACCCGTTCCTGACCATGGGCGCGGCGAACCTGATCGAAAGCTTCGGCAGCGATGAGCAGAAGCAACGTTTCCTGCAGCCGATGATCGACGGCCGTTTCTTCGGCACCATGGCCCTGACCGAACCCCATGCAGGTTCTTCGCTGTCGGATATTCGTACACGGGCAGAGCCTGCGTCCGATGGCACCTATCGACTCAAGGGCAACAAGATCTTCATCTCCGGCGGCGATCATCCCCTGTCGGAAAACATCGTGCACATGGTCCTGGCGAAATTGCCGGACGCGCCGCCGGGCGTGAAGGGCATTTCGCTGTTTATCGTGCCCAAGTTCCTGGTCAACGACGATGGCAGCCTCGGCCCGCGTAACGACGTGCTGCTGGCCGGGCTGTTCCACAAGATGGGCTGGCGCGGCACCACGTCGACCGCGTTGAACTTCGGCGACAACGGCGAATGCGTCGGTTACCTCGTAGGCAAGCCGCACCACGGCCTGAGTTACATGTTCCAGATGATGAACGAGGCGCGCATCGGCGTCGGCATGGGTGCGGTGATGCTGGGTTACGCCGGCTACCTGTATTCCCTTGAATACGCCCGCGAACGTCCGCAGGGCAGGGTGCCCGACAGCAAGGATCCGACCACCGCCCCGGTGGCGATCATCCAGCACGCCGACGTGCGCCGCATGCTCTTGACCCAAAAAGCCTACGTCGAGGGTTCGTTTGACCTGGGCTTGTACGCAGCACGGCTGTTCGACGACACCACCACCCTGGACAGCGAAGCCGAGCGTCGGCGCGCCCATGAACTGCTGGACCTGCTGACCCCCATCGTCAAATCCTGGCCCTCGGAGTTCTGCCTGAAAGCCAACGAACTGGCGATCCAGATCCTGGGCGGTCACGGCTACACCCGCGAATACCCGGTAGAGCAGTATTATCGCGACAACCGCCTGAACCCGATCCATGAAGGCACCCACGGCATCCAGTCCCTGGACCTGCTGGGGCGTAAGCTGGCGCAGAATGGCGGCGCCGGGCTCAAGCAGTTGATCCGCCTGGTGGCCGACACCACCGAACGGGCCCAGGCGCACCCATCATTGACGCCATTACGTCAGCCGCTGGAAGCGTTGGTGGCGCGCCTGCAAACCGTCACCCTGGGCCTGCTGACGGATCTGGCCCAGGGCAAGGTCAACAGCAGCCTCGCCAACTCGGCGCTGTACCTGAAAGTGTTTGGGCACATGGTGATCGGCTGGCGCTGGCTGGAACAGGCGATTCGTGCCGAGGAAGGACTGGCCAGGGGCAATGCCGCGGACAGCGGCTTCTATAAAGGCAAGCTGCAAGCGGCGCGCTACTTCCTGACCTGGGAAGTGCCGGGTTGTCACCATGAGCTGGCGATTCTCGAGGCGCGGGATGATACGTGCCTGGGGATGCGGGATGAGTGGTTCTGAGGCAAGACTCGTGGCGCGGCTGAGATCCAATCGCGAGCAGGCTCGCTCCCACAGTGGATCGGCGGTGGACACAACTCTGTGTCCACAGAAATATCCTGTGGGAGCGGGCTTGCTCGCGAAAGCGGCGGATCAGACCAATCAATTGTGACTGACATACCGCCTTCGCGAGCAAGCCCGCTCCCACATTAGATCACCACCAACCCTGGGTCCTAAAAGACTTCAGGCCTGCTGGATCGTCTTGGCAATCACCTCGACCGTGGCGCTGACTTGCTCTTGGTAACGGTCGAGTTCCGCCTGATGGCTCTTCTGCATTTCGATCTGTTGCGAACACAGGTTCATGGCCGCCAGTACCAGCAGGCGGTCACCGATCAGCGTCGGGTATTTCCTTTTCGTGTCGGCCAGGGCGGCCTTGAGCATCGAAGCGGCGTCCAACAGGGCCTGTTCCTGCCCGGCCGGCGCTTTGATTGAATAGTCTTCTCCCAGGATCGAGATGACCGTCACCCCATCGGTGCCGTGCTTCATGCGCTGACAGGACCGGCGCTGGCGCGCTCGATCAGGGCCTGGATGCGGGCGGCGGTGGCGCCGTGCAGCTCTTCCTGTTCCATCAGGCTCAGTTGCAGGCTTTCGTTTTCATCCTTGGCCCGGGCAAGTTCGGCGCTCAGGGTTTCGTTCAGGCCGGTGAGGTGCAGGTTCTGTTGCACCAGGTCGTTGACCAGTTGCTCCAGTTGGCTGAGGGATGTTTCCAACATATTGATTTCCAGGCTTTTCCAAGGGGCGCGTACGATAAAGAAAAGTCACCGCCGATGCCACGCTTTACACGGTGGCGGTGCTTGGCTCGCGAGCTGTAGAGACTGCGATTCAAGCATCGGGTTCCTACCCTTCGTCGCGTGGCAGGCCTTGTCCTGCGACAAAAGCCCACAACGCCTCAAGACTTCAGGCCCATGACCGATAAGCCAGCTAACAGCAGTCTCAGCCCCGCACGGACGCCTCTATTTTCTTTCGGTATTTTCCATGTCCCTACGTAATATGAACATCGCGCCGCGAGCGTTCCTGGGGTTTGCCTTGATTGGCGCCCTGATGCTGGCCCTTGGGGTATTCGCCCTGACCCAGATGAGCAAAATCCGCGGGTCTGGCGAAATCATCGCCCAGAACAGCGTGCCCAGTATCAAGGCCCTGGATGAGTTCACCCAACTCACCCTGCGCCTGCGCGTCTTGTCCTATCGCTTGCTGGTCAACCGCGAGCCGGACATCCAGCAGAAAACCTACGATCTGCTGGAACAACGCGGCCAACAGATCCGCGTGGCCCAGGCCGCCTACGAAAAACTCATCAGCGCTCCGGAAGAACGGGCCGCCTACGATCAGTATGGGCAACTGCTCGGGCAGTACCGCCAGCTCGAAGAGCGCATGAAAACCCTGTCACGCAACAATCAGGTCGATGAACTGCGCACGTTGCTCAACACTGAACTGCTGAGCAACTCCGATGCCATCAATGTCGCAATCGGCCGCTTGCTGGAGATCAACAACCTGCAAGCCGAGGCGCTCAATAAGGGCGCGGCGCAACAATATTCAAGCGCTTTCATCTGGGTGGTCACCCTGCTGGTCATCGCCACCGGCCTGACCCTGCTGTTCGCCTGGCTGCTGACCAACAGCATCACCAAGCCGATCGCCAACGCGTTGGATGCCGCCGAAGAAATCGCCAAGGGCAACCTGGCCCGGCCGATCACCGTGGACGGCAGCGACGAAGCCGGTCGCCTGCTGCGGGCGATGTCGACCATGCAGGAAAAACTGCGCGATACCTTGCAACGGATCTCCGGTTCGGCCACACAGCTGGCGTCGGCGGCCGAAGAGCTCAACGCCGTCACTGACGAAAGCGCCCGGGGCCTGACCCAGCAGAACAACGAAATCGAGCAGGCCGCGACAGCGGTCAACGAGATGACCAGCGCCGTGGAAGAGGTCGCACGCAACGCGGTCAGCACGTCGGAAGCGTCGAAGCACGCCACCACATCCGCTGGCGACGGCCGCGACCTGGTGCAGGAAACCGTCGGCGCCATCGAACGCATGAGCGCCGACGTACAAAGCACCGCCACGCTGATCGGTAACCTGGCCAATGAGTCCCGCGATATCGGCAAAGTGCTGGACGTGATCCGCGGCCTGGCCGACCAGACCAACCTGCTGGCTCTGAACGCCGCCATCGAAGCCGCCCGTGCCGGTGAGGCCGGTCGTGGTTTTGCCGTGGTGGCCGACGAAGTCCGCGCCCTGGCCCACCGTACCCAGCAGTCGACCAGCGAAATCGAACGCATGATCGGCAGCATCCAGAGCGGCACCGAACACGCCGTGGACTCGATGCGCAACAGCACCGAGCGCGCCGAGTCGACCCTGAACATCGCCCGCGGTGCCGGCCTGTCCCTGGACACCATCAACACGGCCATCGTCGAGATCAACGAACGCAACCTGGTGATCGCCAGCGCCGCCGAGGAACAGGCCCAGGTGGCCCGTGAAGTGGATCGCAACCTGGTGAACATCCGCGACCTGTCGGTGCAATCGGCCACCGGCGCCAACCAGACCAGTGCCGCCAGCGCCGAACTGTCGCGCCTGGCCGTGGACCTGAACAGCATGGTCGGGCGGTTCAGCCTTTAAGGCTTCACCTGCCTTTGAGGCGAGAGCGTCCTGTGGCGAGGGGATTTATCCCCGCTGGGCTGCGAAGCAGCCCCCAACCGTGCTGCCATGCAACCAGAAGGCGAGCGCTTCGCACTCGAACGGGGATAAATCCCCTCGCCACAAGGGCTATGTCCAATCCATTGCTGTTAATCAATAGTGAGGGGCTTGTTCAGCCCCCAATCCCAAACCTTTTTTGACAGCATCACATTTCAACAGGTTAGAATCGCTGGCACGCAGACTGCATGGTCAGTCTGTGCCCGCCCCTCAGTTTTCCCGGAGTAACGCCTTTGACTGCAACGACCATCAACAGCCTGTTCTTGATCGGCGCGTTGCTGGTAGGTGCGAGCATCCTGGTCAGTTCCCTTTCGTCCCGCCTGGGCATCCCGATCCTGGTGATCATCCTGGCCGTGGGCATGGTGGCCGGTGTCGACGGCGCCGGTATTCTTTTCGATAACTACGCAACGGCTTATCTGGTCGGCAACCTCGCCTTGGCCGTCATCCTGCTGGACGGCGGCTTGCGCACGCGGGTCTCGAGCTTCCGCGTGGCGCTGTGGCCGGCGTTGTCCCTGGCCACGGTCGGTGTGTTGATCACCACCGGGCTGACCGGGTTGGCGGCGGCCTGGCTGTTCAATCTGAACCTGATCCAGGGCCTGCTGATCGGTGCCATCGTCGGCTCGACCGATGCCGCGGCGGTGTTCTCGCTGCTGGGCGGCAAGGGCCTGAACGAGCGGGTCAGCGCCACCCTCGAGATCGAGTCCGGCAGCAACGACCCCATGGCAGTGTTCCTCACCGTCACCCTGATCGGCATGCTTGCCAGTGGCGAAACCGGCCTGCACTGGAGCCTGCTCGGGCACCTGCTGCGTGAGTTCGGCATCGGTTCGGTACTCGGCCTGGGTGGTGGCTGGCTGATGCTGCAGCTGGTCAATCGCATCAATCTGGCCAACGGCCTCTACCCGATCCTCGTCATCAGTGGCGGCCTGGCCGTGTTCGCCCTGACCAACGCCCTGCACGGCAGCGGTTTCCTGGCGGTGTACCTGTGCGGCCTGGTGATCGGCAACCGCCCGGTGCGCAGCCGCCACGGCATCCTGCACATGCTCGATGGCATGGCCTGGCTGGCCCAGATCGGCATGTTCCTGGTGCTGGGGCTGCTGGTCACGCCCCACGACCTGCTGCCAATCGCCCTGCCGGCCCTGGGCCTGGCGCTGTGGATGATCCTGTTTGCCCGTCCGTTGTCGGTCATAGTGGGCCTGCTGCCGTTCAAGGCGTTCCATGGTCGCGAGAAAGCCTTCATTTCCTGGGTCGGCCTGCGCGGCGCGGTGCCGATCATCCTGGCCGTGTTCCCGCTGATGGCCGGCCTGCCCCACGCCCAGCTCTATTTCAACCTGGCGTTCTTTATCGTGCTGGTCTCGCTGCTGGTACAGGGCACGAGCCTGCCATGGGTCGCCAAGTTGCTGCACGTGACCGTCCCGCCCGAACCGTCGCCGATTTCCCGGGCGGCGCTGGAAGTGCACGTCACCAGCGAGTGGGAGCTGTTCATCTATCGCCTGGGCGCGGAAAAGTGGTGCATCGGCTCGCCCCTGCGCGACCTGAAAATGCCCGAAGGCACCCGCATCGCCGCCCTGTTTCGTGGCCAGCAACTGCTCCATCCGTCGGGTAGTACAGTATTGGAAGTCGATGATTTGCTGTGTGTTATCGGCCATGAACACGATTTGCCGGCCCTTGGAAAACTGTTCAGCCAAGCGCCGCAACGGGGCCTGGATCTGCGCTTCTTCGGCGACTTCGTACTCGAAGGAGACGCCCAACTGGCCGCGGTTGCCGCGCTGTACGGGTTGAAGCTGGACGGCATTGATCCGGACATGTCCCTGGGCCGCTTCATCGCCCAGAAAGTGGGCGGCGCACCCGTGGTCGGTGACCAGGTGGAATGGAACAATACCCTGTGGACCGTCGCGGCCATGGACGGGAACAAGATCGGCAAAGTGGGCGTCAGATTCCCCGAAGGAAGTCGCCCGGGTCCCGGCTTGTTCCTCTAAACTGCTCCCACTCTCATTTGCTTGACCGGTCTCTATGCCTATCCTGCGCTCCTTTTTCGCCACCGCCCTGCTGGGCCTGAGTCTCTCCGTCTGCACGCTGCAAGCCGCTGATCTTCCCACCAGCGCTTCGGTGCAGGCCAGTCTGGACAAGATCGCCGACCGCAAACTGCCGGAAGCCGACCAGAAAGCCCTGCAGGCCGTCTTGCAGAGCACGCTGACCCAACTCAACAACAAGGCCGACTACGAACAGAAGCTGCAGGCGCTCAAGCAGCAACTGGCCACTGCGCCCAAGCAGAACATCGAGAACCAGCGCGAACTGGCGCGGCTCAAGGGCACCACGGTGGTGCCGGTGGCGCAACGCTATGCCAACCTGCCGATCCCCCAACTCGAGCAGATGCTCACGGATCGCTCCACCCAGCAGAGTGATCTGCAAAAAGCCCTGGCCGATGCCAACAGCCTGATCATCACCGCCCAAACCCGTCCCGAGCGGGCCCAGGCGGAAATTTCCAACAGCCAGACCCGCATCCAGCAGATCAATGCCACCCTCAAGGCCGGCAGGGACGCCGGCAAGACCCTGAGCGGCGAGCAGCGCGACCAGCTCAACGCCGAGTCGGCGGCGCTCAATGCGCTGATCCCACTGCGCCGCCAGGAACTGGCCGGCAATAGCCAACTGCAGGACCTGGGCAACGGCCAGCACGATCTGCTGATGGAAAAAATCGCCCGCATGGAGCAGGAAATCCAGGACCTGCAGAACCTGATCAACCAGAAGCGCCTGGCCCAATCCCAGGAGACGGTGACCCAGCAATCCATCGAAGCCCAGAAAGCTGGCGGCAGCAGCTTGCTGGCGACCGAAAGCGCGGCCAACCTGAAGCTCTCCGACTACCTGCTCAAAAGCACCGACCGCCTCAACGAGGTCACCCAGCAGAACCTGCAGACCAAGCAACTGCTGGACAGCGTGACCCAGACCGACGCGGCCCTGGACGAGCAGATCAGCGTGCTCAAGGGCAGCCTGCTGCTCTCCAAGATTCTCTACAAGCAGCGCCAGACCTTGCCGCGCCTGAAGCTCGACCAGAATCTGGCCGACCAGATCGCCGACATCCGCCTGTACCAGTTCGAAGTCAGCCAGCAGCGTGAACTGCTGAACAACCCCAGCGCCTACGTCGACAGCCTGCTGGCCTCCCAGCCCTCGGAACAAGTCACCCCGCAACTGCGCAAGACCTTGCTGGAACTGGCCCTGACCCGTGTTGACCTGCTGGAACGGCTGAACCGTGAGTTGAGCGCAGTGCTCAACGAATCCATTACCTTGCAGCTCAACCAGAAACAACTGCTCAGCACCGCCCAGAACCTGCGAGCGACCCTCGAAGAGCAGATGTTCTGGATCCCCAGCAATAAACCGCTGGATTTCGAATGGATGCGTGCCGTGCCGACACGCCTGGAAAAACAGATCGACTCGTTGCCCTGGGCCTCCAGCCTCAGCGAGCTGGCCGATGGCCTGACCCAGCGGCCACTGCTGTTCCTGCCCCTGGCGCTGCTGATCGGTGCGCTGCTGTGGCGGCGCAAGCATCTCTATGCCCGCCTGAACAAGGTTCACCAAGACGTGGGCCACTTCAAGCGCGACAGCCAGTGGCACACCCCTCAGGCGATCCTGATCAATATCCTGCTGGCCATGCCCGTGGCCCTGGGGCTGACTCTCTGCGGCTATGCCTTGCAGATCGACGCCCGCGGCCAGAACGCCAACCTCGGCGCGGCGCTGCTGCAGATCGGCCAGGCCTGGCTGGTGTTCTACACCGCCTATCGAGTGCTGGCGCCGGGTGGCGTGGCCGAATTGCATTTCCGCTGGGAGAAACCCCAGGTCGAATTCCTCCAGGGCTGGATCCGCCGGCTCGGGCTGGTGGTTCTGGCGTTGGTGGCTGTGGTGGCCGTGGCCGAGTTGCAACCCTCGACCCTGGCCGATGACGTGCTCGGCATGCCGGTGGTGCTGACCTGCTACGCGCTGATGGCGTGGTTACTCAGCCGTCTGTTGCTCAGCAGCCCGACCCACAAGAACACTTCGTTGTTCCGCAAGGCGGTCGGGGTGCTGTTCACCGCGCTGCCGATCGCGCTGTTCGTGGCGGTGTGCTTCGGCTACTACTACACCGCGCTGAAACTCAGCGATCGATTGATCAACACCCTGTACCTGCTGATGTTCTGGCTGGTGATCGAGGCGACCTTCGTCCGCGGCCTGTCGGTGGCGGCGCGGCGCCTGGCCTACCAGCGCGCCCTGGCCAAGCGCCAGGCGGCCAAGGAAGCCGGCGATGGCGAAGCGGTGGTCGAGGAGCCGACCCTGGACATCGAGAAGGTCAACGAACAGTCCCTGCGTCTGATCCGCCTGGCCCTGCTGGGTGGTTTCATCGCCGCGCTGTATTGGGTCTGGTCGGACTTGATCAGCGTGTTCTCGTACCTGGACAACATCACCCTCTACGAATACACCAGCGGCACTGGCGCCAACATGAGCATGGTGCCCATCAGCATCGGCGACATGCTCGGGGCGCTGATCATCATCGGCATCACCTTCGCCCTGGCGCGCAACCTGCCGGGCCTGCTGGAAGTGTTCGTGCTGTCGAAGCTGAACCTGGCCCAGGGCAGTGCCTATGCCACCACCACGCTGCTGTCCTATGTGATCGCCGGCGTCGGTTTCGTCACCACCCTGTCCACCCTGGGCGTGAGCTGGGACAAACTGCAATGGCTGGTGGCCGCGCTGTCGGTGGGCCTGGGCTTCGGCATGCAGGAGATCTTCGCCAACTTCATCTCCGGGATCATGATCCTGTTCGAGCGCCCGGTGCGCATCGGCGACACAATCACCATCGGCAACCTGTCGGGCACGGTGAGCAAGATCCGCATTCGTGCGACCACCATCACCGACTTCGACCGCAAGGACATCATCGTCCCGAACAAAACGTTCATCACCGGGCAACTGATCAACTGGTCGCTGACCGACACCGTCACCCGGGTAACCCTGAAACTGGGCGTGGACTATGGCTCGGACCTGGACCTGGTGCGTGAGTTGCTGCTCAAGGCCGCCCGCGAGAACCCACGGGTGCTCAAGGAGCCGGAGCCGATCGTGTACTTCCTGAACTTCGGTGAAAGCACCCTCGACCACGAGTTGCGCATGCACGTACGCGACCTCGGTGACCGCAACCCGGTGCTGGACGAAATCAATCGTTTCATCAATCGGGAATTCAAGAAGGAGCACATCAACATCTCCTTCCGACAGATGGAAATCTATCTGAAGAACATGCAAGGCCAGGAATACAAACTGGTGCCTGCCGAGCCCGACAAAAAGACCATCACGCCCGCGCCGTCGGCTGTCGCCAGCATCAAGCCGGTGCCTGAGCCACCGCAAGGCAAACTCGACTGATTGCGGGTTGCCTGCGGGCGTCCCGCCGGAGACGGCCATGAAAACCCTGGAAACCCTGACCTTCGATAACCGCTTCGCCCGCCTGGGCGACGGTTTCTCGACCCACGTGCTGCCCGAGCCCATCGACAACCCACGGCTGGTGGTCGCCAGCCCGGCGGCCATGGCGTTGCTGGACCTGGATCCGGCAGAGGCCGAGGCATCGCTGTTCGCCGAGATCTTTGGCGGCCACAAGCTCTGGGCCGAAACCGAGCCACGGGCGATGGTGTATTCCGGGCATCAGTTCGGTCACTACAACCCACAACTGGGCGACGGTCGAGGATTGCTGCTGGGCGAGGTGTACAACGAGGCCGGCGAGCACTGGGACCTGCACCTCAAGGGTGCCGGCCAGACGCCGTTTTCACGGATGGGCGACGGGCGCGCGGTGCTGCGTTCCTCGATCCGCGAATTCCTCGCCTCCGAAGCCCTGCACGCCCTCGGCATTCCTACCACCCGGGCCTTGTGCGTGATCGGCTCTGACACCCCCGTGTGGCGGGAAAAACAGGAGCGCGCCGCCATGGTGCTGCGCCTGGCCCCCAGCCATGTGCGCTTCGGGCATTTCGAATACTTCTACTACACCAAGAAACCCGAACTGCAGGCGGCCCTGGCCGAGCACGTGTTGAACCTGCATTTTGCCGAGTGCCGCGAGCAACCGGAACCGTACCTGGCGATGTTCCGCGAAATCGTCGAGCGCAACGCCGAGCTGATTGCCAAATGGCAAGCCTACGGTTTCTGCCATGGCGTGATGAACACCGACAACATGTCGATCCTGGGCATCACCTTTGACTTCGGACCGTTCGCCTTCCTCGACGACTTCGATGCCAACTTCATCTGCAACCACTCCGATGACCAGGGTCGCTACTCCTTCAGCAACCAGGTACCCATCGGCCAGTGGAACCTCAGCGCCCTGGCCCAGGCTCTGACACCCTTCATCAGTGTCGAAGCCCTGCGCGAAACCCTGGGGTTGTACTTGCCGCTGTACCAGGCCCATTACCTGGACCTGATGCGCCGCCGCCTCGGCCTGACCTGCGCCGAGGAAGATGACCAGAAGTTGCTGGAACGCCTGCTGCAATTGATGCAGAACAGCGGCGTCGACTACAGCCTGTTCTTTCGCCGACTGGGCGATCAATCCCCCGAGCAAGCCGTCGCGACCCTGCGCGATGACTTCGTCGACCTCAAGGGCTTCGATGCCTGGGGCGAGCTTTACGTCGCTCGGGTCAACCGCGAAGGCCCCGTCGATCAAGACCAGCGTCGCACCCGCATGCACGCCGTCAACCCGCTGTACGTGCTGCGCAACTACCTGGCGCAAAAAGCCATCGACGCCGCCGAGTCAGGCGACTACGACGAAGTCCGCCGCCTGCACACCGTGCTGAGCAAGCCGTTCGAGGAACAACCGGGCATGGACAGCTACGCGCAACGTCCGCCGGAGTGGGGCAAGCACCTGGAGATCAGTTGCTCGTCGTAACCCGGCGCCACGGCTGAAAATAAACCGCCCGCCCACCCCATCACTGTTCGGACCGCAGACATGACTACCCTGTGGCGAGGGGATTTATCCCCGCTGGGCTGCGCAGCAGACCCAAGACAAGCAACGCGGTGCAACAGATAAACCGCGCCAGCCGGGTTACGACTGCTTCGCAGCCGAGCGGGGATAAATCCCCTCGCCACAAAAGCAGGTCGGTATTTCACAGCGCTACACCGAACCATCAAATAAAGGTTTCCACCGATACACCGAAGCGCTCGGCCAACCAGCGGATCTGCCTCAAATTGAGCTGACGCTTACCGCTCAATACCTCCGATACCACCGACTGGGTACCAACGCCCGGCAAGTCGCTCTGGCTCATGCCATGTTCACGCATCAGGTAACGCAGCGCCTCGACACCGCTCGCCTTGGGCATTGGCCGGTGCTGCTGGTCCCATGCCTCGATCCATTCACCGATGATATCCACCAGACTCATCAGCGGATGGGCTTCTTCTTCGCCAACCAACTCCAACAATTCATCGAGTGCTGCGACCAACCGGTCGTAATCCTCTTCGCTCCTGGGCTTACGCAGCAGGGGCGACACAAACTCCCAATGGGCGGCGACTTGTTCGATCAGTGCACTCATCCCTCCTTGGCCTCCCAAATACGTTTCTCAGTGATCACATGCATGCAACGTCCTTATCGCATTTTGCTATGGGGAAGTTAAACACAAATCTGACGCATCGCAAATTGCGATAGCGCCAGTTAGACAAATGGTTAGCTCTTGCTGGTTTCCAGCCTAGTCGCCGAAAGATTTAGGTCTCGGTAAGAAATGTGAGCAGATATGAGTCCTGCTCACCCAACCTTATCGTTCCCCTGCTCAGGCGTCTCGATCCCCGGCTCCGCCTCTTCAACCCTCTTCTCCTTGGGTTTGGCCGCTGGTTTTTCCTCGGGATAGCCGGGCATGCCGCGGGCGTCTTCGGGAGTCAGTTCGTCCCGGTCGTGGCGACGGTCGGTGGCGTAGGATGGGGCGGCGTTGGGGTCTTCGTCGCGGCCAGCGGTGCCGAGGACGAAGCCGTCGTCGTTGGGGTTGTCCACCGCCTGTGGAGTGTCTGGGTCTTGAGGATGGCTCATGGGACCTCCTGAGTCTGCAAACAGATACGTGGTGTCTTTTTGAGGCCCTGACAGCTTTTCAGTGCAGTGCACCTGATGAATGGCAGCCTTGATAAACGTCCTTGGAAAAGCCTGGAGTATGAGTCCCTGTGGGAGCGGGCTTGCTCGCGAATGCGGCGTATCAGACACATAGATGTTGACTGGCACACCGTCTTCGCGAGCAAGCCCGCTCCCACAAGGAGAATCCGCTGGCATGGCTGCCTCCACGCTACGCCATATCACTCTGGCTGAATTCCTCAGCCAGAAAATCAATCAGCGTACGCACCGACGGCAGCAACCCGCGTCGTGAGGCAAAGATCGCATGAACGATCCCGCACTTGGGCGTCCAGCCCGGCACCAGTTCCACCAGTCGACCGGCCGCTATG
This sequence comes from Pseudomonas sp. NFACC37-1, assembly GCF_900101575.1. Taxonomy (NCBI): domain Bacteria; kingdom Pseudomonadati; phylum Pseudomonadota; class Gammaproteobacteria; order Pseudomonadales; family Pseudomonadaceae; genus Pseudomonas; species Pseudomonas sp. NFACC37-1. The sequence continues at coordinate 36,521 of NZ_FMUZ01000029.1, forward strand.
TCTTCGCGTACCACTACGGTGGGCAGGTGAGCGATGCCGATGCCTGCCAGCACGGCGTGACGCAGGGCCAGCAGGTCGTCGGTGACCATGCGCGGTTCATGGCGGATCAACGCACGGCTGCCGTCCGGGCCGAACAATTCCCACTGGTATTCGCGCTGCGCCCCACCCCAATGCACGCTCGGCAGACCGTTGAGGTCCGCCGGCGAAGCGGGTGAAGACAAGCGCTCAAGGTAAGCCGGGCTGCCCACCAGGCACTGGGTGCTGTTGCTCAGCACCTTCATGACCATGTCGGTGTTTTCCAGGGGCGGAAAGCGCACCCGCAAGGCTATATCGAACCCTTCATGAATCAAGTCGACCCGGCGGTTGGTGCTTTCGATGAACAACTCCACCCGCGGGTACTTGAGCATGTAGCGGGTCAGCATCGGTCCGACCCAGCTATTGAGCAATGCCGTCGGGCAACTGAGGCGCACCAGCCCCTGGGGCTCGGAACGGTTGCGCTCGATCACTTCCGCCGCGCTCTCGGCTTCCACCCGCATCGCCAGGCAGCGCTGGTAATAGGCCTGGCCGATCTCCGTCAACGTGCAATGGCGGCTGGTGCGATGGAGCAAGCGTACCCCGAGCCGATCTTCCAGTTGGGCGATACGCCGGCTGAGCTTCGACTTGGGCATGTCCAACGCCCGTCCCGCGGCGGCGAAGCCACGGTGCTCCACGACCTGGGTGAAGTAGTACAGCGTGTTGAGGTCTTCGATGATCGTTCTCCAGATAGAACGCTAAGGCGGATTTTTGCAGTCTAGCGCATCAAAGGTGCCAGTTTTAATCTACACCCATCGAAACGCAACACGGATTGAAGCCGGAGCGCTTCGACCGGATGAGTCACTGATCAATCGCTACACCGACATTAAAAACCTTAACCACGCCGAAACCTTCGGCAAACAAAATTAATGAGGGCTACGCCATGACCACTTCCTACAACCGTCTCGACAAAGATAACGCCGCCGTTCTGCTGGTTGACCACCAGGCCGGCCTGCTGTCCTTGGTCCGCGACATCGACCCGGACCGCTTCAAGAACAACGTGCTGGCCCTGGCCGACCTGGCGAAGTACTTCCAACTGCCGACCATCCTCACCACCAGCTTCGAAACCGGCCCCAACGGCCCGTTGATGCCGGAGCTCAAGACCCTGTTCCCGGACGCGCCATACATCGCTCGTCCTGGCCAGATCAACGCCTGGGACAACGAAGACTTCGTCAAGGCGATCAAGGCCACCGGCAAGAAGCAACTGATCATCGCCGGCGTGGTCACCGAAGTCTGCGTAGCCTTCCCGGCACTGTCGGCCCTGGCCGAAGGTTTCGACGTGTTCGTGGTCACCGATGCATCCGGCACGTTCAACGAACTGACCCGTCAATCGGCCTGGGACCGCATGTCGTCCTCCGGTGCACAACTGATGACCTGGTTCGGCCTGGCCTGTGAACTGCACCGCGACTGGCGCAACGACGTGGAAGGTCTGGCGACCTTGTTCTCCAACCACATCCCGGACTATCGCAACCTGATGACCAGCTACAACACGCTGACCAACGCTAAGTAACAGCGATGTAGTACAAAATGTGGGAGCGGGCTTGCTCGCGAAGGCGGTGTATCAGTCGACATCTATGTGTCTGATACATCGCCTTCGCGAGCAAGCCCGCTCCCACAGGGTTTTGTGGTGGTTTATGTATAGTGCTCAATCTGTGCCAATGATTTTTCCGGGAGACTGACCTGATGCTGATCCCCTGCCCCCATTGCAACGGGCTCAACCGCATACCCGCCGAACGCCTGGGCGACCAGCCCAAGTGCGGGCGCTGCAAGGCCCAGGTGTTATTGAGCAAACCGTTCGAACTCAAGCAAGGCGACTACGCCAGCCAGATCAAGGGCGACCTGCCGTTGCTGGTGGATGTGTGGGCCGATTGGTGTGGGCCGTGCAAGTCCTTCGCCCCGGTGTTCGAACAGGCCGCCGCGCAGTTGACGGGCAAATGCCGGGTGGCCAAGCTCGACAGCGAGGCCAACCAGCAACTGTCGGCGCAGTTGGGGATCCGTTCGATTCCCAGCCTGATTCTGTTCAAGGACGGCCGGGAGGTGGCGCGCCAGAGTGGGGCGCTGCCGTTGCCGCAGTTGATGAGCTGGTTGCGCAGCCAGGGAATTTGAAACAAAACACTCATGTGGGAGCGAGCTTGCTCGCGATGGCGGTGTATCAGTCAATATTGCATCGACTGGCAGGCCGCTATCGCGAGCAAGCTCGCTCCCACATTGGATTTGTACAGGCCTGCCAGTCAGGCACTTTCCAGCAATCCATGCAGTTCCACGAACTGCTGGGTCAGCTTGTGCCGCGGGTCAAGGTGGATCAGCGGCAGGCTGGCCTGGTGGGATTCGCGCATGCGCACCGAACTGCTCAAGTACACCGGCAATACCGGCAGGCCTTCGGCGATCAGTTCGTCGAGAATCTGCTGCGGCAGGCTGGCGCGGGCCTGGAACTGGTTGACCACGATGCCTTCGACTTCCAGGCCTTCGTTATGGTCCTCCTTGAGTTCTTCAATTTCCGCCAGCAGGCCGTACAAGGCCTGACGGGAGAAGCTGTCGCAGTCAAAGGGAATCAGCACCCGATCAGCGGCGATCAACGCTGAAACCGCATAGAAATTCAGCGCTGGCGGGGTGTCCAGGTAAATCCGGTCGTAATCCTCCTCCAGCTCTTCGAGCAATTTGCGCAGCTTGTTGATCTTGTGCTTCGCCTCGAGCTTGGGCTGCAGGTCCGTCAGCTCCGCCGTGGCGGTGATCACGTGCAGGTTGTCGAACGGCGTTTCGTAGATATCCACCTTGTTCTTTTTCGAGAAAGGCCCGGACGACAGGGTCTGCTTGAAGAAGTCGGCAATGCCCATGGGGATATCGTCGCCGGTCAGGCCAGTCAGGTATTGAGTGGAATTGGCCTGGGCATCCAGGTCCACCAACAGCGTGCGATAGCCCTCGCTGGCGCTGACAGCCGCCAGATTGCAGGCGATGCTGGACTTGCCTACGCCACCTTTCTGATTGAACACCACACGCCGCATGTCAAAACCTCCGTGTATCAAAGATTCCCGAGTGTAGTAGCCCGCGACACTGCTTAGCTACCTTCTGCGTAGAAGGACTACTGCAACAGTGGCTTTTCCCACGACTCAAACGTCAATTGTGCCCGGATAAAGACTGAAACTACCGACAGACAAGCCCGTGACGATCGCGACAATGGTCCAAGCCAGGCATCGAGTGGACCGACTCGTACAGATTGCTGGGCAAAATGTAACCAGTATTTGCTACAAGCCAACCGCACCGGGATAATGCGCGCCACTTGGGTCGCAAGGCCATGCAGGGTAGGACGCGGGTCAAACCACTGAACCGTGACAATAAAAGCCCCGCAGGGGTGGGATGAGTTTTGATCAATTTCAATATCGCCCAATGGCGCGCGTGGGCCCCTGGGCTCGAAAGCGTGGACGACTGGCAGGCCTGGAGCCGACAGCCGGTTGTATTGCCGGCCAGCGATGCCGCCCCTGACGTATCGTTCCTGCCCGCCATGCAGCGTCGTCGCCTAAGCCGCCTGGCGCGGATGGCCTTCAGTGTCGGCTGGCCACTGGCCGAGGGCCAACGGGACCTACCGTTGGTCTTTATTTCCCGCCACGGCGAAACCCCGCGCACGTTTGAGATTCTCAAGGACCTGGCGGCCAACCAACCCTTGTCGCCAACCCAGTTCAGCCTGTCGGTGCACAACGCCGTAATCGGCCTGTGGTCGATCATGCGCGGCGAAACCAGCGAAATGACCGCCCTGGCCGCCACCGGCGACGGCTTGGAACACGGCATGCTGGAGGCCGCCGCCTTGTTGAATGAAGGCGTGCCGGCGGTGTTGCTGGTGATCACCGAAGAACAACCGCCGCAAGTCTACGCACCGTGGGTCGATGACGTGCCTTTCCCCTATGCCGTGGGCCTGCTGCTGACGCCGGGCGACGACTGGCAACTGGAGCTGTCCGCGCAGGCCGGCCAACGATCCGGCGGCGACTGGCCCCATGCCCTGGACCTGTTGCGTACCCTGCTGAACAACGAAACCACCTGCCAACATGCCTGGAAGAATCGTGTATGGACCTGGCAACGCAACCGGTGACCGGTAAACATCGCGACGCCTATTACTGGCGCCTGGTCGCGACCGCCGCAAGCTTCGCCCTGTTCGGGCTGGGCGGGCTGTGCCTGCGCTTGCTGGTATTTCCGTTGCTGGCCTGGCTGCCCGGTGATGCCCAGGCCCACCGACAAAGGGCTCGTCGCACCGTCGGGCGGTTGTTCTGGTTCTTTATCCGGTTCATGGCCCGTACCGGCGTGCTCACCTACCAGATCGATGGCGCCGAACGGCTCGGGCGCCCCGGGCAGATGATCATTGCCAATCACCCCTCGCTGATCGACGTGGTGTTCCTGATCGGGCTGGTGCCCAACGCCAACTGCGTGGTCAAGCAAAGCCTGTGGGACAATCCCTTTACCCGTGGGCCATTGCGTTCAACCCAGTACATCAGCAACGACGGCAGCATGGACATGCTCGATGCCGCCAGCGATACCCTGCAAGATGGCCAGACACTGATCGTGTTTCCCGAAGGGACGCGCACCCAGCCAGGCCAGGTGCCGGCCTTTCATCGGGGGGCCGCGGCCATCGCCCTGCGGGGTGCGAAAATCCTCACGCCCGTCACGATCAAGGTCAACCCCACGACCCTGACCAAGGCCGAACCCTGGTATCGCATCCCCCGGCGCCGCGTGCACTTCAGTTTTCACGTCGGGGCCGATATAGATCCACAGGCGTTCGCCGCGCTCGGCCCGCCGCCCCAGGCTTCGCGCAGGCTCAACGATTTCTTGCATCACTATTTCATCAAGGAGCTCGCCGAAGATGAGCGATCTGCACCGTGACATCAAACAGCTGATCATCGACGCCCTCGGCCTGGAGGATATTGGAGTCGACGACATCGGCGACCACCAGACCCTGTTCGGCGAAGGCCTGGGCCTGGACTCGGTGGATGCCCTGGAGCTAGGCCTGGCGATCCAGAAGGAGTACGGCATCAAGATCGACGCCGACGCCAAGGACACCCGTAACCATTTCAGCAACGTGGCAAGCCTTGCGGCCTTCGTCACTGCAAAACGCCCCTGAGACCGGACCATGCAAACTCGTGACGATATTTTCAACACCCTGCGCGATGCTCTGGTCGAGCTTTTCGAGCTGGACCCTGAGCGCGTGACGCTGGAATCGAACCTGTACCAGGACCTGGAAATCGACAGCATCGATGCGGTTGACCTGATCGACCACATCAAGCGCCAGACCGGCAAGAAAATCGCCGCCGAGGAATTCAAGTCGGTGCGCACCGTCAATGACGTGGTCGAGGCGGTCTATCGACTGGTTCAACCGGCCGCATGACCCGGCTGATTGGCCTCGGCCTGCTGCTGGCAGGCCTGCTGTATCCCTTTGCGGTGTATTTCGGCATGGAGCATTTCGCCCCGTGGCAGTTCGGGCTGCTGCTGGGTAGCCTGTGGCTGGCCCGGGCGTTGCTAGGCAAGGGCGGTGACGGCAGCCGCTGGATGGCGACCACGGCGATCGTGTTTTGCGTGTTGCTCGCGCTGTTCGACAGCCCGCTCCTGCTGCGCTGGTACCCGGTACTGATCAGCGGGTTCATGCTCGGGCTGTTTGCCCTGAGCCTGAAATACGGCCCGCCAATGATCGAACGCCTGGCCCGCTTGCGCGAACCGCAACTGCCGGCCAAGGCGGTGGTCTATACGCGTCAGGTCACGGTGGCCTGGAGTGTGTTTTTCCTGTGTAACGGTTTGCTCGCCGCCGCCCTGACCCTCTGGGCGCCGCTGAGCTGGTGGATGTTGTACACCGGCCTGATTTCCTACGGATTGATGGGGCTGCTGTTTGCCATTGAATGGCTCATACGACAACGAGTAAGAGGCCGCCCATGAATTGGATAACACTTGAGCGGATGTTGCTCAGGGCTCAGCCGGAACGCGCCGTCACGGTCGCTCCGGCGCTGGATCATTCGCAACTGCGGGACGCGGCGTTGCGCCTGGCGGGCGGCCTGCAAGCCCGGGGTGTGCGCCATGTGGCGGTGCACCTGGAAGATGCCGCCGACCTGGCCATCGCCCTGCTCGGTGCCTGGCACGCCGGGGTGCGCGTCCTGCTTCCCGCCGACCTGCAAGCGCAGACACGCCAGCGCTGGGCGGCGGCGGTGGACCTGTGGCTGACCGACCAGCCCGGCGACACCCATCCCGACGACTTGCGATGCGCGCCGATGGACGCCGCCGAGCTGGACCTCGATCACTGCTGGCTGAGCCTGTGCACCTCCGGCTCCAGCGGCGAACCCAAGCGCATCGAGAAAACCCTGCGGCAGTTGAGTAACGAAGTCCAGGCCCTGGAACAGTTGTGGGGCACCGACCTGGGCCCGGCCTGCATGATCGGCAGCGTTGCCACCCAGCACATCTACGGGCTGCTGTTCCGAGTGCTGTGGCCGCTGTGTGCCGGGCGTCCGTTCATGCGCAGGCAATTGGCGTTCCCCGAAGACCTGCAACGCGCCAGCCGCGAGCAACCGGTGTTCGCCTGGGTCGCCAGCCCGGCGTTGCTCAAGCGCATGGGCGATAACCTCGATTGGCCGGCCCTGAGCAGCGTGCGCCGGGTGTTCTCCTCCGGCGGCGCCTTGCCAGTCGAGGCCGCGCAAAGCTTGCAGCGACGCCTGGGACAATGGCCGACGGAAATTTTCGGCAGCTCGGAAACCGGCGGTATCGCCTGGCGCCAGGGTGACCCATGGTGGCAGCCCTTTGCCGACGTCGAGCTGAACCAGGACAGCGACGGCGCCTTGCTGATCGCTTCGCCTTATCTGCCCGCCGGGCATGTGGAACACACCGCCGACGCGGCGCGAATCGCCGAAGATGGCCGCTTCGAGCTGCTCGGGCGACTGGACCGTATCGTCAAGCTCGAAGAGAAACGCATCTCCCTGCCCATGCTCGAACAGGCGCTGGTGGCCCACGACTGGGTCAGCGAAGCGCGGCTGGGGGTGGTGCAGGAGAATCGCGCCTCCCTCGGCGCGCTGCTGGTGTTGAGCGAAGCTGGCCTGCGAGCCTTGCGCAACCAGGGTCGACGGGCCGTGACCGGGGGCCTGCGCCGGCACCTGAGCGAACATTGCGAAACCCTGGCCCTGCCACGGCGCTGGCGCTGGCTGCGGCAGTTGCCGCTCAACGCCCAGGGCAAGCTGCCCCAGGCCGAGGTCGAGGCGCTGCTGATGGCGCCACGCCCCAAAACCCCCGACGTGTTGGAGCAGGTCGAAACCGACGGTGAGTGGAGCCTGCAACTGGTCGTGCCGCCTGACCTTGCGTACTTCAGCGGCCACTTCCCCACCGCCCCGGTATTGCCCGGCGTGGTGCAGGTCGACTGGGCCTTGAGCCTGGGCCGCCAACTGCTGGACCTGCCGCCCCGGTTCGTCGGCATGGAGGTGCTGAAATTCCAGCAACTGGTGCGCCCCGGTGACGACATCCAACTGCACCTACGCTTCGACCGCGAGCGCGGCAAGCTGTACTTTGCCTACCGCAATGCCACGGCGGCCTGTTCCAGCGGGCGGATTGTGTTGGGGATGGCTGATGATTAATGCTCACACTGCCCTCCTGTGGCGGTGCACAGTGGCTCGTTGGAAGGCGGAAAATATGCATAACCCCTGCGCCGTCATCCCGGTCTACAACCACGAAACCGCCATCTCGGCGGTGGTCCAGGCGTTGCTCGCCAACGGCCTGCCCTGCGTGCTGGTGGATGACGCCAGCAACCCGGCATGTGCCGCCGTACTGGAACGGCTGGCCGAGGGCGAGCAGGTGCATCTGGTCAGGCTGGCCGTCAACCAGGGCAAGGGCGGCGCGGTCATGACCGGCTTGCGGGAAGCGTCGCGCCTGGGTTTCAGCCACGCCTTGCAAGTGGACGCCGACGGGCAGCACGACCTGGGCGACGTGAAGACCTTCATCGAGCAATCCCGTGCCCACCCGGACGCAGTGATCTGCGGCTATCCGCACTACGACGCCAGTGTGCCGAAAGGTCGCCTGTACGCGCGCTACCTGACCCACGTCATGGTCTGGATCAACAGCCTGTCCCTGCAAATCCGCGACTCGATGTGCGGCTTTCGGGTCTACCCCTTGGCACCGACCCTGGCGCTGATCGACTCGGCCAATATCGGCAAGCGCATGGATTTCGACTCGGACATCCTGGTGCGCCTGGCCTGGCGCAATCAGCCGATGCACTGGCTGCACACCCGGGTCCATTACCCTCAGGACGGGGTTTCGCATTTTCGCCTGTTCCACGACAACGTGCTGATTTCCAGCATGCACACCCGGCTGTTCTTCGGCATGCTGGTGCGCGCGCCCCTGATCCTCTGGCGACGGTGGCGGACATGAGCCTTCAGGCAGACAAGCAACATTGGGCCGACCGCCAGGAGCGCGGCAGTTTCTGGCTGATGAAACTCACCGCGCTCGCCGCCAAGGTGCTCGGCCGGCGCTTGCTGACCCCGGTGCTGTACGGCATCGTCCTGTACTTTTTCATTTTCGGCCGCAGCGCGCGCCAGGCGGCCTGGCAATACCAGCAACGCCTGGCCGACTGGAGCGCACGCCCCGAACTGCGCCCGACCCGCTGGCGGGTGTTCGGGCAATTCATGGCGTTCGCCGATTCCTTGCTCGACAAGCTCGACGTCTGGAACGGCAAGCTGAGCATCGACCAGATCGAAATCGTCGACCCGGCGCTGCTGCGCAATCACCTGCGCGATGCTCGCGGGCAAATGCTGGTGGGCGCGCACCTGGGCAACCTGGAGATGTGCCGGGCCCTGGCCGAACTGGGCGAGAAAGTGACCATGAACGTGCTGGTGCACACCAAGCACGCCGAGCAGTTCAACCGTTTGCTGGGCGAGGCCGGCGCCACGCACTTGCGGCTGATCCAGGTCAGTGAGCTGAACCCGGTGATCATGTTGCAACTGAGCGAGCGCCTGGAGCGCGGCGAGTGGCTGGCGATTGCCGGCGACCGCGTACCGCTGCACGGCGGGCGCAGCGTGATCGTGGACTTCATGGGCCACCCGGCGGCATTCCCCCAAGGACCCTGGCTGCTGGCTGGCCTGCTGAAATGCCCGGTCAACCTGCTGATGTGCCTCAAGCATGAGGGGCGCTATCGCGTCACCCTCGAGCCCTTCGCCGAGGCCGTGGTGTGGAAACGCAACGACCGCGAGCAAGCGATCGCCCATTGGGCCGGCCACTATGCCGAGCGCCTGGCGCAGTACTGCCTCCAAGGCCCCCAACAGTGGTTCAACTTTTACCCTTTCTGGAAGACCGATGACGATGCCCACTCTTGAGCCGGTAACTTTCGGCGAACGCCCCCTGCGCATCGAAGATGTGCTGGCCCTGGCCAACCGTCAGGCCCCGACGCAGTTGCAGGATGACCCGGCGTTCCGCCAGCGCATCGCCAAGGGTGCGCAATTCCTCGACTCCTTGCTGGACAAGGAAGGCGTGATCTACGGCGTGACCACCGGCTACGGTGACTCTTGCGTGGTGGCGGTACCACTGCACCACGTCGAGGCCCTGCCGCGTCACCTGTACACGTTCCACGGCTGTGGCCTGGGCAAGCTGCTGGACGCCCAGGCCACCCGCGCAGTGCTGGCGGCGCGCTTGCAGTCGCTGTGCCACGGCGTGTCGGGGGTGCGGGTGGAACTGCTGGAACGGCTCCAGGCCTTCCTCGAACACGACATCTTGCCGTTGATCCCGGAAGAAGGCTCGGTGGGCGCCAGCGGTGACCTGACGCCGCTGTCCTATGTGGCGGCCACGTTGTCCGGCGAACGGGAAGTGATGTTCCGCGGCGAGCGGCGCCTGGCCGCCGACGTGCACCGTGAGTTGGGCTGGACCCCACTGGTGCTGCGGCCCAAGGAAGCCCTGGCGCTGATGAACGGCACCGCTGTGATGACCGGCCTGGCCTGCCTGGCCTTCGCCCGCGCCGACTACCTGCTGCAACTGGCGACCCGCATCACCGCGCTGAACGTCGTCGCCCTGCAAGGCAACCCGGAACATTTCGACGAGCGCCTGTTCGCCGCCAAGCCACACCCAGGGCAAATGCAGGTCGCCGCGTGGCTGCGCAAGGACCTGGCGATCGATGCGCCGACCGCGCCGCTGCATCGCCTGCAGGATCGCTATTCCCTGCGCTGCGCCCCCCACGTGCTCGGCGTATTGGCCGACAGCCTGAACTGGCTGCGCTCGTTCATCGAGACCGAACTCAACAGCGCCAACGACAATCCGATCATCGACGCCGAAGCCGAGCGCGTGCTGCACGGCGGGCATTTCTACGGCGGGCATATCGCCTTCGCCATGGACAGCCTGAAGAACCTGGTGGCCAACGTCGCCGACCTGCTCGACCGGCAACTTGCCTTGCTGGTGGACGAGCGCTACAACCACGGCCTGCCGAGCAACCTGTCCGGCGCGAGCGCCGAGCGGGCGATGCTCAACCACGGGTTCAAGGCCGTGCAGATCGGCACCAGCGCCTGGACCGCCGAGGCCCTGAAAAACACCATGCCGGCCAGCGTGTTCTCACGTTCCACCGAATGTCACAACCAAGACAAGGTGAGCATGGGCACCATCGCCGCCCGGGACGCGATCCGCGTGCTGGAACTGACCGAACAGGTCGCCGCCGCCACGTTGCTGGCGGCCAACCAGGGCGTATGGTTGCGCAGTCGCGGCGAAGACGCGCGGCCGTTGCCGCCGGCCCTGGCCGCCATGCACCAGCAACTGGCGGAGGATTTCGCCCCGGTCATCGAAGACCGCGCCCTGGAAGGCGAACTGCGCCTGTGCCTGCAACGCATCGCCGAACAACGTTGGAGGCTGCATGCGTAGCCAAGGCGTTCTGCACGTCGACACCCCCATTGTGGTGCCGTTTTTCGACGTCGATTCGATGAACGTGGTCTGGCACGGCCACTACGTCAAATACCTGGAAGTGGCCCGCTGTGCGCTGCTCGACCTGATCGGCCACAACTACAACGACATGCTCGAATCCGGCCATGCGTGGCCGGTCATCGACCTGCAACTGCGCTACGTGCGCAGCGCCGTGTTCGGCCAGGCCCTGACCGTGCGTGCCAGCCTGGTGGAGTGGGAAAACCGGCTGAAGATCAATTACCTGATCAGCGACGCAGCCACCGGCGAGCGCCTGACCCGCGCCAGTTCGGTACAAGTGGCTGTGGACATCGCCAGCCGCGAAATGCTGCTGGCCTCGCCCCGGGTCTTTGTCGAAGCCGTCGAAAGGAAACTGCCATGAAACGTTTGTCGATCTGGTTGCTGCTGTGTTGCCTGGCGCCGTTGGCCCAGGCCTTCGACCTGCAGCAGTTGAGCGACCAACTGGCCCGCCCAGAGGTGATCCACGGCCAGTTCATCCAGGAAAAACACCTGCGTGCCCTGCCCCAGCCGCTCACCAGCAAGGGCCGCTTCGTACTGGCGAAAAACCACGGCCTGCTGTGGCTGCTGCAAACCCCGCTGCAACAGGACTACCGCATTACCGCCCAGGGCATCGCCCGGCGGGATGGCAATGCCTGGCAGATGCTGCCGAACAAGAGCGCCGGCGCCGAGCAGAACCGCCTGTTCCTGGCGGTATTGCAGGGCGACAGCAGTGGCTTGCAACGGGATTTCGAACTGAGCCTGTCGGGCGAACCGCAGCAGTGGAAACTCACCCTGACCCCGCGCTCGGTGCTGCTCAAGCAGGTCTTCAACCAGATCAACATTGACGGCGGCGAACTGGTCCAGCGCATCGAACTGCTGGAAACCCAGGGCGACAGCACCGTGCTGCGTATGCAGGACGCCACCAGCGCGCAACCTTTGAGCGAAGCGGAGCAACATGATTTTGCCGAGTGAACGGATGCTGCCCCGGCTGTTCCTGATCCTGCTGCTGGCCGTGCTCGCGCTCGCCGGCTGGCAGTGGCGCAACGGCGCGCCGCTGTCGGCCAATCTCATGGAGCTGGTGCCGGGCACGTCGCCCGATGCCCTGGAACTGATCGCCGAACAGCGCATGCAGGAACCGCTCAACCGCGAGGTGCTGGTGCTGGTCGGGCATGCCGATCGCCAGCAAGCCATCGCCCTGGCGCAAACCCTCGGCGAGCGATGGCAAGCCAGCGGCCTGTTCGACAAGGTGCAGTGGACAATGCAGGCCGACTTGCCGGCGCTGCGTACGCAACTGCTCAACGGGCGCTTGGCAATGCTCTCGGCAGCGGACCGGCAGCAACTGATCGAACAGCCCCAGGCGTTCATCCAGCAACGGGTGCAGGCCCTGTTCGACCCGTTCAGCGGCTTCAGCCTGGTGCCGAACCAGGACGATTGGCTGGGCCTGACCGGGCGTATCCAGAACAGCCAGCCCCAACGCGGCGCGATCAAATTCGACATCGGCAGCGGGGCTCTGGTCGCCGATGCCGACGGTAAAAGTTGGGTGATGCTGCGGGCCCGTGCCCAGGGTACCGCCTTCGACATGAACCTGCCGCTGCAAGTGGCCGAGCTGCTGCAACGCAGCCGCGACCAGGCGAGCCAGGCCCAAGGGCAACTGCTGGCGGCCAGCGGCCTGCTGTACGCCGCCAGCGGCCAGCAACAGGCGTCGCGGGAAATCACCTGGGTCGGCGGTGGCGCGACGGTCGGCATTCTACTGCTGCTGTTGCTGGCCTTCCGACGCTTGCGGGTGTGGCTGGCGTTCGTGCCGGTGCTGGTGGGCATGCTGTTCGGCGCGGTGGCGTGCGTGGCCTTGTTCGGACGCATGCATGTGATGACCCTGGTATTGGGGTCCAGCCTGATCGGCGTCGCGGTGGATTACCCCCTGCACTACCTGTCCAAGAGCTGGAGCCTCAAGCCATGGCGCAGTTGGCCGGCCTTGCGCCTGACCCTGCCGGGGCTGAGCCTGAGCCTGGCGACCACCTGCATTGGCTACCTGGCCCTGGCCTGGACGCCGTTCCCGGCCCTGACCCAGATCGCGATATTTTCCGCCGCCGGGCTGGTGGGTGCCTACTTGACCGCCGTGTGCCTGTTGCCAGCGCTGCTCAACGGTGCGGATTTGCGTCCGGCCCAGTGGCCGCTGCGGCTGTGCGAAGGCCTGCTCCAGATCCGCCAGGCGTTGTTGGCACGGGTGCCGACGCCAGTGCTGCTGGTGTTGCTGCTGAGCTTCTGCGCGGGCGGCCTCTGGCACCTGACCACGAAAAACGACATCCGCCAGTGGATCGGCACGCCCCAGCACCTCACCGACGAAGCCCGCGACATCGCGCGCATCACCGGCTTCCAGCCCACCAGCCAGTTCTTCCTGATCCGCGCCGACGATCAGTCTCAACTGCTGGAGCGCCAGACCGCCCTCAACGAGCGGCTGGATCAGTTGATCGCCCTGGAAAAACTCCAGGGCTACCTGTCGCTGAACCAACTGGTGAGCCCACCCGCCGAACAGCAGAAGGTGCGTGAGGCCCTGGCCCGCTTGCCAGCTGTCTGGCAGCCGTTGCTGGACCTGGGCGTGCCGGTCGCCGCGCTGCAAGCGGAACTGGCGCAATTGCAGGCCTTGCCGGTGACCGACATCGATGCCGCGCTGGCCGGGCCCCTGGCCGAGCCGTACCGCACCCTCTGGCTCGGCCCCACCGCCCAAGGCGTGGCCGCCATGATCAGCCTGCAAGGCTTGAACGATGCCGCGCTGCTGCGGGTGCAAGCCGTGGACCTGCCGGGGGTACAACTGGTGGATCGCTTGGGCGACCTGAACCGAGTCTTCGCCGCCACGCAGGTCAGCGCCGCCGAGTTGAAACTGGCCTCCTGCGTGCTGATCGTGCTGGTGCTGATCTGGCCGTTCGGGGTCGGTGCGGCCTTGCGCATCGTCGCCCTGCCATTGCTGGCCGCGCTGTGCAGCCTGGCGAGCCTTGGCTGGCTGGGGCAGCCACTGACGCTGTTCAGCCTGTTCGGCCTGCTGCTGGTGACGGCCATCGGCGTCGATTACGCGATCCTGATGCGCGAGCAGATTGGTGGCGCAGCGGTGAGCCTGCTAGGCACTTTCCTGGCAGCGATCACCACCTGGCTGTCGTTCGGCTTGCTGGCGCTGTCCAGCACACCGGCAGTGAGTAATTTTGGCCTGGCGGTGAGCCTGGGGCTGGCTTTCAGCTTCATGCTGGCGCCGTGGGCCGGGCGTCACGAACACCCCGCATCCGCTCAAGAAGACCAACGATGATTACGGATATTCAAGGAATCCCAATGCCTGTCACTGAAACGGAATATCGCCAGGTCGTCATCATCGGTGCCGGTCCCTCCGGGGCCATCGCCGCCGCGCTGCTCAAGCGCAAGGGCCACGATGTGCTGGTCATCGAACGCCAGCATTTCCCACGGTTCTCCATCGGTGAAAGCCTGCTGTCCCATTGCCTGGATTTCGTTGAAGAAGCCGGCATGCTCGACGCGGTGAATGCCGCCGGGTTCCAGCGCAAGAACGGCGCCGCGTTCGCCTGGGGCGAGCGCTACAGCGCCTTCGACTTCGGCGATACCTTCAGCAACGGCAAGCCCACCACTTTCCAGGTGCAACGGGCCGACTTCGACAAATTGCTGGCCGACCAGGCCGCCCTGCAAGGCGTGGAAATCCGCTACGGCCAAGCGATTGCCAGTGCCGATTTCACCCTCGCCAAACCACGACTGGGCGTGCAGCGTGAAGACGGCAGCGAGTACTGCGTCGAGGCTGACTTCGTGCTCGATGCCAGCGGCTACGGTCGCGTCCTGCCGCGCCTGCTGGACCTTGAGGCGCCGTCGAACTTCCCGCTGCGCCAGGCGGTGTTCACGCACATCGAGGATCGCATCGACGCTCCGGCGTTCGACCGGGAAAAGATCCTCATCACCACCCACCCGAGCAAACGTGACGTGTGGTTCTGGACCATTCCGTTCAGCGGCGGGCGCTGCTCGGTGGGCGTGGTCGCGGCGGCGGAACATTTCGCCGGCCGCACCGACGACCTCGATGCCTGCCTGCGTGGTTTCATCGACGAAACCCCAAGCCTGGCCGGCGTACTGCAAAATGCGGAGTGGGACACCCCGGCCCGGACCATCGGCGGCTACTCGGCCAACGTCAAGACCCTGCACGGCCCGGGCTTTGCCCTGTTGGGCAACGCCGCGGAATTCCTCGACCCGGTGTTCTCCTCCGGCGTGACCATTGCCATGCGTTCGGCGAGCATGGCCGCCGATGTACTCCACCGCCAGCTCCAAGGTGAAAGCGTCGATTGGCAAAGCGAGTTTGCCGAGCCGCTCAAGCGCGGCGTCGACACCTTCCGCTGCTATGTCGAAGGCTGGTACGCCGGTACCTTCCAGGACGTGATTTTCTACACCGAAGGCTCGGACGACATCCGGCGCATGATCAGTTCGATCCTGGCTGGCTACGCCTGGGATCAACGCAACCCGTTTGTCAGTGAACCCAAGCGGCGCCTGCGCATGCTCTCGGAAATCTGCGCAAGCCCGGCGCCGAGTCAGCAACCATGAGCTACCTGAGCGACAACTACGTTGAAGAAACCCGCTTCGGCTTCTGGTTCCTGCGCAGCCACACCTGGCAGCACCACGTGTTGCGCGTGGCGATCAACGACCTGCGCAGCCTGTTCAGCACCGCGCTGCCGGCCAACCCGGTGCTGCTGGACGCCGGCTGCGGCCAGAGCAAATCATTCCAGTACCTGCGCCAGGTGTTCGCGCCACAACGCCTGATCGGCGTGGATGCCGACCCTCACAGCCTGGACCTGAGCCGGGAGGAAGCCGCGCGCCAAGGCATGAGCGTGGAACTGATCGGCAGCGACTGCGCGACCTTGGCGGTGCCCGACGCCAGCGTCGACCTGCTGTTCTGCCACCAGACGTTCCATCACCTGGTGGAGCAGGAAAAAGCCCTCGCCGAGTTCTACCGCGTACTCAAGCCCGGCGGCTATTTGATGTTCGCCGAATCCACCGAAGCCTACATCGATACCTGGGTGATCCGCTGGCTGTTCCGTCACCCCATGCACGTGCAGAAAAGTGCCGCGCAGTACCTGCAGATGATCCGCGATCAAGGGTTCCGGTTCGAAGACCGCAACGTCTCCTACCCGTACCTGTGGTGGAGCCGTGCCAGGGATTTCGGCCTGCTGGAGCGCTTTGGCCTGCGCCGGCCCAAGCCATTTGGCGAGCGTGAGGAAACCCTGGTCAATGTGGTGGCGCGCAAGCCTGGCGAAGGGGCTGCCGGATGATCCGTGGCCTGCTGATCGCCTGTGTGTTGCTGCTCAGCGCCTGCGCCAGCCAGGCGCCGCTGCCCGCCCGCACACCGACCCTGACGTTGCCGATGCAACTGCACATCGAGCGGACCCTGGCCGGCCAACGCCAGGACTGGCTACTGGTGATCCAGCGCGAAGACACCGGCATCCGTTGGTCGATGATGGACCCGCTGGGCATTCCCGTGGCCCGCCAGCGCCTGGTCGACGGCCAGTGGCAGGCCGACGGTCTGCTGCCACCCAATGCCGAGGCCCGGGAGTTGTTCGCCGCGCTGTTGTTTGCCCTGACCCCCGACGCCGAACTGTCCGGCAACTATCCGGCGGCCCGGCGACAGGCGTCGCAACGGACCCTCGATAATCGCTGGCAGGTGCGCTACACGCAGCCGCTGGATTTCGAAATGAGCCTGCCCCAAGGCCCCCGCTACCGCATCACACCGTTGACCGAGAACGCCCCATGACCGCCTACCTGAATGCCCTCGGGGTGATCTGCGCCCTGGGCCGCGACAAGCACACTGTCGCGCGCAACCTGTTTGCCGGCGACTGCTCGGGCGTGCGCTGCGAGGATGGCTGGGTGGCCGAACGGGCCTTGCCGGTCGCCGCGGTACCAGGCGAACTCGCGCCCATCCCCCCTGCCCTGGCGGCACAACGCAGCCGCAATAATCAACTGCTGTTGGAAGCGGGGCTGCAGATTCGCGCGGAGATCGACCAGGCCATCCAGGCCTACGGGCGCGCTCGCATCGGCATCGTCCTGGGCACCAGCACGTCGGGCATCGATGAGGCCAGCCAGGGCATTGCCCACTACCTGCGCGAGCAGCGCTTCCCCGACGGCTACGACTACCAGCAACAGGAACTCAGCGCGCCGGCCAACTTTCTTTCCGACTGGCTCGGCCTGAGCGGCCCGTCCTACGTGATTTCCACGGCCTGTACCTCCAGCGCCCGCGCCTTGATGAGCGCCCGGCGCCTGTTGGACCTGGGCCTGTGCGATGCAGTGCTGTGCGGTGGCGTGGACAGCCTGTGCAAACTGACCCTCAACGGTTTTTCCGCGTTGGAAGCGGTGTCGAACGAACGCTGCAATCCGTTCTCGGTGAACCGCAGCGGCATCAACATTGGCGAAGCGGCGGTGCTGTTTCTCATGAGCAAGACGCCAGGCGAGGGAACACCGATAGCCTTGCTCGGCGACGGCGCCAGTTCCGATGCCCACCATATCTCCGCGCCCGAACCCAGCGGTCGCGGCGCGCGCCAGGCCATGGAAAAAGCCCTGCGCTGCGCCGGCCTCGACGCCCGCCAGATCGACTACCTGAACCTGCATGGCACCGCCACGCAACACAACGACGCCATGGAAAGCCAGGCCGTGGCCGCGCTGTTCCCGGCGGGCGTGCCCTGCTCGTCCACCAAACCCATGACCGGCCATACCCTCGGCGCGGCCGGGGCACTGGAAGCGGCGTTCTGCTGGCTGGCCCTGAGCACACAAAACACTGCCCAGGCCCTGCCGCCGCACATCTGGGACGGCCAGGCCGATCCGGCCCTGCCAGCGCTGAACTGGGTCACCACCAGCACCCGCCTGAACCCGTTCACCCCGCGCCGCCTGATGAGCAATTCATTTGCCTTCGGCGGCAACAACGTCAGCCTGATTATCGGAGACGCCCCATGATTGACTGGCCGCTCGCCGAACTGCTGCCCCATGCCGGCGACATGATCCTCATCGACCGGATCCTGTCGTTCGATGACGAACAGATCCACACCCACGCCACCGTCAAGCCCGGCGGTTTGTTCAACCGCGACGACGGCGCTCTGCCGGCCTGGGTCGGCATCGAGCTGATGGCCCAGAGTGTCGCGGCCTTTGCCGGTTGCCATGCACGCCAACGGGGTGATGCCGTGGCCCTGGGCTTTTTGCTCGGCACCCGCAAGTTCGAATGCAACGTCGAGTGTTTTCCCGTCGGCGTCGAGCTGACCATCCACGGCGTGCGCTCCCTGGAAGACGACAACGGCATGGGCGTGTTCGAATGCCACATCCACGCCCCCGGCATCCATGCCACGGCCCGGCTCAATGTATTCCGTCCGCCCCAGGCTGCCCATTACCTTCATGAACCGTCCGCAACAGGAACCCCGCCATGACTGAATCCGTACTGGTCACCGGCTCCAGCCGTGGCATCGGCCGCGCCATCGCCCTGCGTCTGGCCCAGGCCGGGCACGACATCGTGCTGCACTGCCGCAGCGGCCGCGCCGAGGCCGAGGCGGTCCAGGCACAAATCCAGGCCCTGGGCCGCAACGTCCGGGTGCTGCAATTCGACGTGGCCGACCGCGCCGCCTGCAAGGCGATTCTCGAAGCCGACGTCGAAACCCACGGCGCCTATTACGGCGTGGTGCTCAATGCCGGCCTGACCCGCGATGGCGCCTTCCCGGCCCTGAGCGAAGACGACTGGGATGTGGTGATGCGCACCAACCTCGACGGTTTCTACAACGTACTGCACCCGGTGATGATGCCGATGATCCGTCGTCGCGCCGCCGGAAGGATCGTCTGCATCACTTCGGTTTCCGGGCTGATCGGCAATCGCGGCCAGGTCAACTACAGCGCTTCGAAGGCCGGTTTGATCGGCGCGGCCAAGGCGTTGGCAATCGAGCTGGGCAAGCGCAAGATCACCGTCAATTGCGTCGCGCCGGGGTTGATCGACACCGCCATGCTCGATGAAAACGTACCCGTGGAAGAACTGATGAAAATGATCCCCGCCCAGCGCATGGGCACCCCGGAAGAAGTGGCCGGCGCGGTGAACTTCCTGATGTCCGCCGAAGCCGGCTACATCACCCGGCAGGTCCTGGCCGTCAACGGAGGCTTGTGCTGATGAAGCGCGTCGTCGTCACCGGCATGGCCGGCATCACCTCGGTGGGCAGCGACTGGCCAACCATCGCCGCCAATTTCGCCGCCAACCGCAGCGGCATCCGGCGCATGGATGAGTGGGACCGTTTCAGTGAACTGAACACGCGCCTGGCCGGCCCCATCGACGACTTCCAGGTCCCGGCCCACTGGACCCGCAAGCAATTGCGCAGCATGGGGCGGGTCTCGCGCCTGGCGGTCGCGGCGGCGGAACAGGCCCTGGCCGACGCTGGCCTGCTGGGCGACGAATCGATCAAGGACGGGCGTATGGGCGTGTCCTGCGGTTCATCCACTGGCAGCACCGACGAGATCAAGGCGTTCGGCAACATGCTGCTCAACAGCGTGGCCGAAGGCCTGAATGCCAACTCCTATGTGCGCATGATGCCCCACACCACGGCGGCCAACATCAGCATCTTCTTCGGGCTGACCGGACGCCTGATCCCCACTTCCAGCGCCTGCACCAGCGGCAGCCACGGCATCGGCTATGCCTACGAAGCCATCAAGTTCGGGCGCCTGCCGTTGATGCTGGCCGGCGGTGCGGAAGAACTGTGCCCGACCGAAGCGATGGTCTTCGATGCGCTCTACGCCACCAGCCTGAAAAACGATGCGCCGCAAACCAGCCCGCGTCCCTACGACAAAGGCCGCGATGGCCTGGTGATCGGCGAAGGCGCCGGCATGCTCGTGCTTGAGGAACTGGAACACGCCCTGGCCCGTGGCGCACGGATTCATGCCGAGATCGTTGGCTTCGGCAGCAACGCCGACGGCCAGCACGCCACCCGCCCCGAACTGGTCACCATGCGCCGGGCCATGGAACTGGCCCTGGAAGATGCCGGCCTCGAACCCTCGGCCATCGGCTACGTCAATGGCCATGGCACCGCCACCGAACAGGGCGACATTGCCGAAACCCTGGCCACCAGCAGCCTGTTTGGCGAGCACATGCCCATCAGCTCGCAGAAGAGCTTCCTCGGCCACACCCTGGGTGCCTGCGGAGCGCTGGAATCCTGGTTCAGCATCGAAATGCTGAACAGCGATCTGTACGTGCACACCTTCAACCTCGATGAGGTCGACCCTCAATGCGGCCAGCTCGACTACCTGCGCAGCGAGTTCAGGTCGATGAGCAACGAATACGTGATGAACAACAACTTCGCCTTTGGTGGGGTCAACACCTCGCTGATCTTCCGCCGCTGGCGCTGAATCGGATTCAAAACCCGTTACCCCTACGTCAAGGAGACCATGATGTCGTTGAAGAAAATCGCCGTGACCGCCGCCCTGCTGCTCAGCACCCTGCCAAGCCTCAGCCAGGCCCGTGATACCGCGCTGTTCCTGCCGTTCGACAAGGTCGTCGCCGAAGCCATCCGCACCGGCAAGATCGACGGCAGCGTGAAGTTCTACCTGGCCGGCAACAAACCGGCTGGCAACGTCACCGTGGTCAGCCCCGGCGCCGTGACCAACAAGAAAACCAACGCCTTCAACAAGTCCGATGAAGTGGCCTGCGAATGGGTGCTGCAATCAGCCCTGATCAGCCTGCACCAGGCCGCCAAGAACGCCGGCGCCAACGCCGTCACCAACATCGTCAGCTTCTACAAGAGCAACGAACGCAAAGACCCCACCACCTACGAATGCCACGCCGGCGCGATCATGGCCGGTGTTGCGTTGAAAGGGGATTTGGCGAAGGTGCAATAAAAAGCGCCTTTGGGGCCATTCGGGAAGCCTGGCAATTGATGCCAGGCCATCCAACAACCCTCATGTGGGAGCGAGCTTGCTCGCGATAGCGCTGGGTCAGTACCGACGATGTTGGCTGTGCTGCCGTCATCGCGAGCAAGCCCACTCCCACAGGGTTGGGTGACGTACCCGGATATTGCGAACACCACAGTTCCACTGTGGGAGCGAGCTTGCTCGCGATAGCGTTGGGTCAGTACCTGAGATGCTGGCTGTGCTGCCGTCATCGCGAGCAAGCTCGCTCCCACTGGGTTGGGTGCCGTACCCGGATATTGCGAACACCACAGTTCCACTGTGGGAGCGAGCTTGCTCCCGCTGGGCTGCGCAGCAGCCCCTCGTTCATGGGATGTCTTCCTTCATCCCATTCGAGTGCAGGCGATGAACATCCGCCCGTTTAAGAGCAGGCAGGAAATCCTCCGCCATCGGCACGCCTTCACGCACGATGATCAGGAAACGTTTCTGAAGCGTATTGATGATTTCGTCACCATTGCTCAAGCGACTGCCGACCAGCGCGATATTGCTATTGGCTTCCCCCGCGCCGGTGATGATCCGTGCCGTGCTGCCATCGGCATACACCACCTGGTCGCCTTTCTGCGCGGCGCACACTTTCCAGCCATTATCCAAAGTGAACGTCAACGAAGATGACACCTGCTGGATCGTTCCGCCGTAACGCGTCTGGCTGCCCTCGGTGGCCACTCGATAAATAGCGATGGGCGGATGCGCTTGGACGAATGCTTTTTGTCGATTGACGAATGCCGCGACTTCTTCGCCGTAACCCTCCAGGTGGCGTTGCTCCAAGTACAAGTCATCCAAGTGACGGAGAGATTCACGGGAGATTTCGTTGGTGTAGAGGGCATCCAAAGATGAGTGCATTTCCAGGGGCCTTATTCATGGGCTTCAGGCTGCGCCCCTTGCCGCTGGGAAGGAGCATTGAGCCGGACGATTCGGAATGATGAATAAGACGTCGCAGCACAGGTGAATGGCAATCCCAACGGCGTGGTACCTGAAACGAATAGGAAGTGTCTCAACTAGAAATGCGCGTTTTCCTACAGCCGAAAGGCACTTTCGTTTCTTTGGCAAAGCAGCCCTCACCCTGATTCAAGGATGACGCGAACAACAACCTGGCATTTTCCAAGCACAAATTGGCTACTCCACTACTCACCATCGGCGGGGACCACTCGAGAGGAACAAACGCAGGCGACTCGCGAAGCTATTTTGGCATTCCTCACAATCACTCAATGATCCGTCAGCGCTCACGTCATAGCGCTCATTGATGGTGCTTACCCTATCGCCCCTCCCCGCATGCGGTACCTATATACCACCCACCCGAACTTTTCCTGAATAGGTTGTACTGCCAACATTCCTCCAGGAAGAAAAGCAGTGGAACACACCTCCCTTACAACGTCCCATGACTTGCCGTTCGCCGACAGCGCCGCGCTGCCGGATGCCCCGCTGATCAGCCAGCTCAAGGCGTCGCAGCAACAGATGATCCGCCTGAACGACGCCATCCCACGGCCTTCCAATGTGATGAGGCAACACCTGGATTATTGGTTCAGGAGAACCTTCCCGGCCTTGGCGGGCAGCATGACGGTACACGAGCTGTCCGTGCGCATGCTACGCGAAGAGACGATCCCGCCTGTGCAGCGCACAGGCGATGAGCCAGCAACCGGTAAGACGGTGACGGACACCCGCTTGCTCGAAACCCTTTTGCTGCAAGTCGTCGCTGGCAGGATCGATCCGCGGGCGTTCTTCCGTGACCTGGACGACATCGAGACTGTCATCCATCGGGACGGCACCACCACAGCGCCCGTCGCCCTGAACGAGCACGCCGCAAAAGCTGAAATCAAGCGGCTGATCAGCGCCACGCCGGCGCTTTATGAACGACTGCTCACCCGTGCATTGGATGAGTTCTGGAACAAGCCGGCCGACTTCAGCCAGGACCGCAACGTCGGCGACTGGCTGACGGACGAACTCGCCAGGCAACTAAAAGCCCAGGCCGACCTGCATCGGCTGGACACGACATTGAGCCCGCAAATGCACCAGACGCTGACCGACTATGCGTTGTCGGCGCCGGACGCAGCGTCTCGTGCACAGTTGGCGGACCGGGTCAGACCCGGGGTGTTCAGCCTGGGGATCACACCCCGCCGGTGGAGCTTCAGCGTACCGGTGTCGGGCGCCGTGGCCTTGTCGCGGTATGACAACACCAGCGATTCGGGAAATGCCGTGCTGTACCGCCCGGGCCAGCCGTTGCAACTGTACGACACCCTCGTGGCGCTCAAGGCCGGCCTGGCGCAAGACGGCAACGCTGGGGATGAAGTCGACATCGCGCCTGTCACCGAGCACTTCCTCGCTCGCCTGGTCACGGAACTGCGGACAGGGCAGAAAACCGCCGTGCGCGATGCCGTGCTGGACGGTCCCGCGGCATCGGAAGAAATCACCGCCTGGATGAACAGGGTCGATGCGGCGGCGGACATCGGCCACAAGCTGGACCTGGCGAACGCCATGGAGGAGCGCGAACTGCGGCTAAACCTCAAGAGACTCAATGACTGGCTGCACGGCAACCCGCACGTTACCGCCAGCGATCGCCTGGCATGGTGGGCGGCGACGCGGGCCCTGCACAACGCCCTGACGGATCAGCCCCCGCCGCCGGACCCGGTGACGCTGGCCACCATGGACGCTCTTCGGGACCGGACCCGTCAGTTGCTCGCCGATGTCATCAAGGCGAAATACCCGCCGGTCGACCCTGAGGACGTGTCCCTGAGCATCAGAAGAACCGTGGTCGATCCCCACGCACCAACGGGTAGCTCGCCGTTCGGCTCCGGGGTCTCGCAAGGCAGCGTGAGGGGAGTCGTCGATGACCGTCGCTCCCTGACGCAGTGGGCGATGTCCAACCTGACCCAGGACGAACGCCAGGCCCCTCACCCGACCGTGGAAGGGCCTCTGAGCTTCGCGCAAATTGTGGACGTCATTGAAAGGGCGAACATCGGCGCCCGGCTTCCGGTCGAGCTGCAACGCGTGGCCCGGGAACGACAGGCGCAGTGGATGGCCCTCAAAGCGCAACAGATGCGCGCCCAAGTGTGGGCCGCGCATATTTCGGGAGACTTGCGGCACGACCGGGACAATACCGGCTTGAAACTGGTACTGGCCGCACTGGGCGGCCCGACCGCAGCGGTGCGCGACAAGGTCAACGGGCACGAGGTGGTGGTCCGCCAACTGCAATGGGGCGACAACGTGCTGAGGGAAGTGCTGGCGTTTGGGGTGAGGGCGACGGCGAGCCGCCCCTCGTTGACGCTTTACACACCAGGCGCCCCCGACGGCAAGACATTCAGGGACGTGGATGCGCCAAGCGCGCGGGCGTTGGAAACAACCTTGGTGCAAACACTCACAGCCACGTCGCAGATGATCCGTTGGCTCATTTCGCACCTGCCGCTGCTCGAACAGGCCAAGCAACTTGCCAGCATGGTACCGACCTCGGAGAACCTGACGCCCGAGGAAAAAATCAAGAAAGTCACACAGTCTGTCTTCGCGTGGGCCAAGGACAGGGCACAGGATGATTTCGCGAAGACCATCGCTTCGCCCGTGGTCGAGGGGAATTTATTCAAAGCGTTGCATGAGACGCAAATCGCCCATGGGATCAAGACGGTGGACATGTTGACGGTGACCCATGCCGAGCGCGACAGCACCTACGCCCAAGAGGGACGCCGCAGCGCCGTCATGTTGCTGACGGGGGCGATGTCGATGTTCCCGGCAGGCCGGCTGGGCGGCCTGCTGGGACGGGCGATCCTGCCGACCATGGCCGGCGGTGCCGCGGTGTCGGCGATAGACGATGAGAACGGCAGCCTGCAGCAGTGGACCCTTGATTTTATCGGCGGGCTGGGAGAAGTCATCGCCGAGGCGGGGCAGGACTTGATCATGGCCCGCGCCGGGCGCCGTCGCAGACAAGCACGCCCGGCGCTATCGGCGCTCCCCCCCATGACGGACCCGGAGCTGGAGCCGTACCTGCTCAAAGGGTTCGACGGCCACGGGTTGATCCACGAGGGTCGTCACCGGTACCGGGATGCAAGCGGGCAAGGCTACCTGATGCTGGGGAACGGCTATTACAAGACCGCGGTCCAGGCAGGCGAGCAAATCATCTACGCACCCAACAACCGCTCCAACCAACGGACCGTCATTTGGGAAAATGATCGTTGGCGGGTTGAAGAACGTCAGCGCCTACGCGGAGGCGGCGCGCTCCAGAGCCTGTTCAGACGAGCCCCGCAGACGCCGCGAGAACGCAATTTCAATGCATTGGTGGAAGGGGTGCTGGTCAACAATCGCTACCCCACCCTCGAAGCCGTCAACACGGCAAAGGAGATTTTCCACACCATGCCCGACGCGCTGCTCGAACGCCTACTGGACGAAAGCATGGCCGACATAGGCGCCCTCGACCTCAACGCCTATCTCTCGAAAATAAGGGACCTGACCCAGGGCCGGGGCAATCTGTCCCGGCATCAGGTCGCCCACGACGATCTGCTGGACAAGATGAACACTTGGCGAATCGTGACCCTTAGCTATAAAGACATCGAAGCCAACGCGCCTGACGTCGAACTGAGCGAAACACAAAAAATAAAAATATATGACACGATCATTTCGCACAAAAACGTGTTCTTTACCGAAGATCGAATCCAGGTGCACACCACCATCATCACCGACAACCTGACCGGCGCAGTCTTCATGACCTTCACGCCTCATAAAGGCCGAAAAAGAGTGGCCATGGACAAGATATCCAAAGACACCCGGGCCATGTTGCACGCCGTGGAAGCCAAATTGAATGCCAAGGCCCAGGCGTTATATCCGGGGGATGGCCCGCAAGAGCAGGCCGCCCGAGGAAACTACATGGTTTCGGAGGATTACTACAACGAGATGATCGCTGCGCTTCGGGAAGAGAAGCAGCGCATGCACAAGCCTGGCCTGTTGACGGAAATAAGGAACAATCGAGTGCCTTATCTCATTGTCAACAAAGGCAAGGCACAGCGAAATACCATGCTGCTCACCGGCGAAGACATTACAAACTTCACCAGTTCGCTCGCAAACTATGAACCCTTCGACATCGAAATCGTTACACAGGCCAAGTCCAACAAAGTGACAGGGACACCCCCACCCACCGCCCCCATGGTTTTACCCGCCCCGGAACTTGTGCCGGATAAATTCCAGACCCGCACCAGCCCATTGGCCGAAACACAGATGTCATACGCCAGCTTTTCCAAGGAGGCTGAAGCCAAGGTCGGGGAAATCCTGGCAGATATCCGCGCCGGCAGGATAACCACCAAGCGAATCTATCGGTACTACTGGTACACCATGGCCCAACTGTCCCCCGGCGGTGGCAAAGGCGCATGGCGCGCCGCGTTCGAACGCAAGGGCGACACCTGGATACTCCAGGGCTTTTATGATTACCACGGCAATAAGCCCGCGACGGTCTGGGAAGGATAGGTCGATCGAATCGAGGTCGAGTGGTTGGGGATCAACAGCCAGTGCCTTGCGTCAATAAATCCACAAACGCCTTCGCCATCGGCGAACGCTGGTCCTTGCGCTGAACCAGCCACACGGCCGAGACCGCCGCCGGATCGAGCAGCGGTCGATAGACCACCCCATCGATACGCATGCGTTGGTAGGACGCCGGCAATACCGATACGCCCAGCCCTGCCGCGACCAGGCCGATGATGGTCATGGCTTCGCCGGCTTCCTGGGCGAAGTGCGGGCTGAAGCCGGCGTCGCGGGCCAGGCTCAGCAATTGCGCGTAGAGGCCGCTGCCGTAGCTGCGCGGGAAAAACACGAACGGTTCCTGGGCCAACGCCGAGAGGAACAGGCCTTTTTCATCACCCTGGGCCAAGGGATGCTTGGCGCTGAGCACGGCCACCAGGGGTTCGCGGCTGAGTTCGATTTCCCTCAGGGCGTCGGGCAGCGGCAACGGCCGCATGATGCCGACCTCGATCGCCTCATCCAGCAATGCGTCGGCCACTTGGGTGCTGCTCATTTCCCGCAGGTTCAGGTGCACCGCCGGGAAGCGCTGACGGAACGAGAAGATCGCCTGGGGAATGGTGGAGTTGAACGGCGCCGACGAAGTGAAACCGATTTTCAGCTCACCCAGTTCCCCCAGTTGGGCACGGCGGGCCACGTCGGCGGCCTTGTCGACCTGGGCCAACACCCGTCGCGCTTCTTCAAGGAACAGCCGCCCGGCCTCGCTCAATTCGACTCGACGATTGGTGCGCTCGAACAACCGTGCGCCAATCTCCTGTTCCAGTGCCTGGATCTGCTGGCTCAACGGCGGCTGGGAGATGCCCAGGGCCAGCGCGGCGCGGCCGAAATGCAGCTCTTCGGCAACGGCGATGAAGTAACGCAAGTGACGCAGTTCCATGGGCCATCCAATAGGTCGTCAAACGTCTTAAACAGGTCGAATAATATATTGGATAGAAACATTAGCCAGCTATATGCTTTTTTCATTGCCTGCCTGATCGTGTCCTTGCGAGGTCCACCGTGAAAACTGCTGTCGCTCCATTGGCCCATGAAATTCCGCCGCGTGCGCAGGACGATGTCGTCGCCGAACTCCAGGACCTCTACATCGAGAAAGGCACGCCGATGTTCATGCGCACCGTGCTGGCACTGTTCTGCGGTGGCTTTGCGACCTTTGCCCTGCTGTATTGCGTGCAACCGATGATGCCGCTGCTGTCCAGGGAGTTTTCCATCAACGCAGCGCAGAGCAGCCTGATCCTGTCGGTGGCGACCGGCCTGCTCGCCATCGGCCTGTTGATCACCGGCCCGATTTCCGACCGCATCGGCCGCAAATCGGTGATGGTGACGGCGCTGTTCGCCGCGTCGGTGTGCACGATCGCCAGCGCCATGATGCCGACCTGGCAAGGCGTCCTGCTGCTGCGCGCCTTGGTCGGGCTGTCGTTGAGCGGGTTGGCGGCGGTTGCGATGACGTATCTGAGCGAAGAAATTCATCCCAAGCACATCGGCCTGGCGATGGGGTTGTATATCGCTGGCAACGCCATCGGCGGCATGTGCGGGCGCCTGATCACCGGGGTCTTGATCGACTTCGTCAGTTGGCACACCGCGATGCTGGTGATTGGCGGCCTGGCGTTGATCGCGGCGGCGGTGTTCTGGCGGATTCTTCCCGAGTCACGCAACTTCCGTCCCCGTTCGCTGCACCCGCGCAGTCTGCTGGACGGTTTCACCCTGCACTTTCGCGACGCCGGGTTGCCACTGCTGTTTCTCGAAGCCTTCGTGCTGATGGGCGCGTTCGTGACGCTGTTCAACTACATCGGCTACCGCCTGCTGGCCGAGCCTTATCATCTGGACCAGGCCTTTGTCGGGTTGCTGTCGGTGGTGTACCTGTCGGGCATCTACAGCTCGGCCAAAGTCGGCGCACTGGCGGACAGACTCGGTCGCCGCAAAATGCTCTGGGCGACCATCGCGCTGATGCTGGCCGGCCTCGTGCTGACCATGGCCACCCCGCTGTGGCTGGTGGTCCCGGGCATGTTGGTGTTCACCTTCGGTTTCTTCGGCGCCCATTCGGTTGCCAGCAGTTGGATCGGCCGCCGCGCCCTCAGGGCCAAGGGCCAGGCTTCGTCGCTTTATCTGTTCAGCTACTACGCCGGATCCAGCGTGGCGGGCACGGCCGGCGGCGTGGCCTGGCACCTGGGCGGCTGGAACGGGATCGGCCTGTTCATCGGTGGCTTGCTGGTGATTGCGTTGTGGGTGGCGGTGAAGCTGGCGAAATTGCCGTTGTTGCCGGGGAATATGTAGGCGCTGTCGAGCGCAACGAGGCTGCGATCTCGTCCCAGGCAATTGAGTCCGGAGCGAAAGGATCAAAATCAAAAGATCGCAGCCTTCGGCAGCTCCTACAGGGCGCAGCCGAGTCATTGGCGCAAAACCACTCGCGCGCCCAACACACCATGCTCCACTTCCAACGTCAGCGACCGCAGCACCGCGCCTTCTCGCTCCTGTTGATCCAACCAATGCAGCAACGCATTCGCCTCACCACTGACGGCGAGTCGCAACGAGTCGCCGTCGACCTCCATTTGCGCCATGTCCAACCCCGCCGCTGTCGCACTTTCATTGACGCGCACCGACAAGGGCCGCGTGGCGACAGTCATGTCCCGGGTGGGTTCGGCACGCTGGATCCGGGCGTTCAGTTCAGCCTGTTGCAGATACTGGCGTTCGGCAACCTCCCGTCGTTGCCAGGTCGGTTGCCAAATCGCGCTGTAGGCCAGCGCCACCGACAACACCCCGGCAAGCCCCAGCAACAGCCCTTGTTCTCGGCGCGACAGGCTTCCCCACGTCTGTTTCAAGACCCGCCATCGATCGACGTTCATCAACTGTTCTCCAGTGTGAGGATGGCCTGCACCCGATTGCTCTGTTTGCTCGCGCTGCCCAGGGTGACGGGCAAGCCGTTTTGCTGCCCGCGTTCACGCAGTTGTTCAAGCTCGACGAAACTGTTCGCCGTCAACTGGATCTTCCAGCCTTCGCCTTCACGAAAATCGATGCGCTGCACCTCGACGTTGCTGGCGCCAATGACCTGCTCGGTCAGACGGGTCAGGCGCGCGACCTGAGTGTCGTGGCTTTGCCCGCGCCGACTCTGCAATGCCTGGAACTGCGCCGCCAGGTCGACGATCCGCTCCTGCCCGGGGTACAGCGACCTGAACCGCTGCTCACTGTGGGCATACAAAAGCCGGGTTTCGCGCTCAAGAAAACGTACGCGGGCGTCGCCGAAGGCCCAGGTGAGCACCAACATGCCCAGTGCCACCGCCGAAACGCCACGCCATGGCAGCGGTCGACGACGTCGACGGAACTCACCTTGCAACAGGTCGATGGGGCGTCCATCCGCACTCAGCAGCCATTCATCGATGCCCGGGCAATCGCGCTCTTCGTCCAGCCAGTGAATGTCCTCGGGCAAGCCGGGCTTGAGCGCCGCCAGGGCCCGCGCCGACAACGCCAGCCGCGCTGGCAGCCCTGCGCCCAACAACCAACGCCCGAACCAACGCACGCCCAATGCCTGCTCATCGGCAAGCAGGTCGGCGTCGACATGCACCGCCCGCGTATCGATGCCTTGCTCGACGAGCAGCGCCAGAAGCGCCTGGAACCGGGCGCGTTCCGTCACCATCAGCGGATAGCGGTGCTGACGGTCCCGCGGGCCGACGCTGATGTGCAGCGCCTCCAGGTTTTCACTCAGTTGTTCTTCGATGGCGAATGCCAGCGCCTGGGGCCGGGGCGGGCGTCGAGAGGGCCACGGATCGCTGCGCAACCAACTGCACATTTCCATCGGCAACAGCACATCGACGGGCCGGCCGCTCAACTCGCCGGCCGCCTCGTGCAACGGCAGGCGACGACGCTCGCCGCTGGGCGACCACACGCAGCACGGCCAGTTGGCACAAGGCGCGGACAGGCCCTCGGCGGTCAGGTAAAGCCAGGTTTTCATCAAGGAAGCTCACTGGGACTGAAGGGTAAGAAACGTCGCTGGCGAACCGTCCAGCGCCCGCTGACAGCATCACGCTCGATATCCGAGGCCAGGCGCAGACGGCTGTCGGCATGGATCACGCTCACGGTGATTCGAAACCAGCGACTGCCCACCCCCAACCCATGGCTGTTGAGGCCCGCGCCGGATAGCAACGGGTCGTTGGTAAACGCCTGCACGCTGGTGTATGGCGCCTGGAGCCGCTGGTTGACCAACGCCTGGGCGGCACCCGCCTCCATGCCATCGAGGGTCATCAGCACGCGCTGCGGGGCGGTATTGATGTTCATCCGCGCGTCCTTTGGCAGCAACGCCACCCAGGGCTCCAGGCGCCGTAGCGTCGGGCCGTCGATGCCCGGCAGCAGGCGCAGTTGACTCAACTCCTGTATCGGTCCGACCTGGGGCAACGACAGCGGCGGCAGATCCAGCAAGGCCAGCAAGCGGGTCCAGCGACCGAGGGTGACCTGATCGATTTGCCCCAGGGCCAGCAGCCCATTGAGATTCAGGCGCCCGGACAAATCCTCGATACCGATGTGCAGCTCGGCACCGTCCATTTCCATGACAGGCCCGAGCCGGGCCCAATCCTGGCTCAGGTCAACGGGCCCGGATGGCGTTATCCCACTGTCTTCCAACACCACCCGCGCCCAGTCTTCCCCAGCCAATCCCAATTGCCGCAACTGGACCTGTTGCAGTTGCTGCGCGCTGCTGTGCAACAGCAGGCGATGGCTGCGCAACAGCCCACCGACCAGCAGCAATGCCAGGCTCAACACCAGCAGCACGCTGATCAGCGCCACGCCGCGTTGGCGCTTCATGGCAACGCTTCCGGCAACAGCAGCACCCGGCGGATCTGTTCGAAACGCCCCGCAGACACGATCAACTCCAACGCCAGCGGCGCGGTACCACTCACGGTTTCAACGCGCCAGCCCCGTTGCCGGTCGAACACGCGCCAGCTCAGGCTGCGGACGTCGTCGAGCAATATCTGTCGCTGCACAAGCGTCATGCCTTCACCGACACTCTCGCGCCATAACGCGCCGCCCTTGAGCTGATAGTTCACTGTTTGCCGTTCGCTGCGAGGCTGGTCCAGTGGGTTGCGCCAATGGCTGCGCTGCAACTGCAAATGCCCGGGCGCGAGCACGACCGAGTCGGCAACCGCCTGCCACACATCCCGTTCGATCACGCCGACAGCGCGCTGCAAGGCCCTGATGTCGCGCTCATGTTGACCGACTCCCTGCTGGGTCCGCACGACCCCATCGAACAACCGCCAACTGGCCAGGCCGAGCAAGGCAAAAATGGCGATGGCGATGACCAGCTCCAACAAGGTGAAACCCGCTTGCTTATTCATGATGGCTGCGGATCCAACCGGTGGTGCGGTGTGCGACGGTCGCACTGTCATCGCGGCTGACCTGGATCTCGACCTGCAACAGGCGCCCATCGCGGGCCGGGGCGATGCGCTGCTGCAAGACCCAATCGCGGCGATCCAAGTGCCGATTCAGTCGCTGTTGTCCGGGCGACGTGACCATTTCCAGGCGCAGTTCGCTCAGTTGATTGTCCGCCAGCCAGGCGCCGAACAGACGCTCCTCAAGCCCGGCGCTTTGCTTGAGCACGAACTGGCTGGCCGAAAGTACGGCCGCCGCCAGCGTCGCGAAAATCGCCAGGGCGATCATGACTTCCAACAGCGTGAAACCCTGGCAACCGGCGGCCTGCCTGCGCGCATTACTCATCGATCAGCGGCTCCCCCAGGCCATCGCTCGATACCCGGGCAACCGCCTGTCCAGCGACGTTGATGAACAGCCTGAACGGACTGATCTCGTCACTGCTGAGCATCAGCAACTGGGGTGAGCCTTGAACGGCATCGAACGACAGGACATGACCGTCCAGCTCCAACCCGAGCGTCAAGCCCTCGGGCAATCGATGGGGCACCGACACGGTCGTCCAACCCTGGACGTCGAGTCGCAACGCCTGATAACCGCCGGGCTGCACGTGCACACCATATTCCTGCCCGTCCAGCACCGCCCGCTCGCGCAACTGCTGCACCAGCGCAATGAAGTCCCGGGCTTGCTGGCGGGCTTCACGCGCCGGGCCCGGCCCGGTGGCGAAGCGGACCATGCCCGCCAGGACGCCGATCAAGACGATGACGACCATCAGCTCCAACAAGGTGAAGCCCCGGCAACGACGCGGCATGTTCACTCGGCCCAATTGCCGATGTCGGCCGCCATCCCTTCACCACCCGACACGCCATCGGCGCCCAGGGAGTAGAGGTCATAGCCTCCATCGAGGGATTTGTGCCCAGGGTTGAGGTACTGGTAGGGCGTGCCCCAAGGGTCGACCGGCAAGCTTTTCAGATAACCCTGGGGGTTCCAGTTCCTGGCCGCAGGGGTACCGGACGGGCGTTTGCTCAACGCCTCCAGGCCTTGTTGGGTCGAGGGGTACTGGAAGTTGTCGAGGCGATACATTTCCAGGGCCGTGGCGATCGCCTGGATATCGGTGCGGGCGGCCGTGACCTTGGCCTGGTCGGGTCGGCTCATGAACTGCGGCACGACGATGGCGCCCAGCACGCCAATGATGACCACCACCACCATGATTTCGATCAGGGTAAAACCGCGTTGTTGATAGCGTGGGGGTCGGTTGCTTTGGAATTTCATCGGTCAGTTCACCAATTGGTTGAGGCTCAGGATCGGGAGGAGAATGGCCATGACGATCAGCAGCACGACGCCGCCCATCAGCACCAACATGGCCGGTTCGAAAAGGCTCACCACCAGCGCGATGCGCGCCGCGAGGCTGGCCTCCTGTTGTTCGGCGGCCCGGGCCAGCATGTTGTCGAGTTCGCCGGCCCGTTCGCCGCTGGCGATCATGTGCAGCATCAGCGGCGGAATATCACCGCCCTGCTCCAGGCCACGGGTCAGGGTTCCGCCTTCACGTACCGAACGGGCGACATCGGCCATGCGGGCGCGGATCATCAGGTTGCCGATCACCTGGGCGGCGATGTGCAAGGCCTCCACCAGCGGTACCGAGCTTTTGCTCAGGATCGCCAAGGTGCTGGCGAATCGCGCCGCTTCCATCGCCCGCAGCACCTCGCCCAGCAGCGGCAGCCGCAGCAACAAGCGGTGCCAGCGCAGGCGCCACGCCGGTTGGCGCAAGCTCCAGCGCCACAACCCGAACAGCCCGGCCAAGGCACCGAGCAGCACCAGGCCATGGCGGCGCAAGCCATCGCTCACGGCGATCAGCGCCTGGGTCAGCCAGGGCAACGGCTGACCGCTGTCGATGAAAATCTTCACCACATCCGGCACCACATAACCCAGCAGGAA
This sequence comes from Pseudomonas sp. NFACC37-1, assembly GCF_900101575.1. Taxonomy (NCBI): domain Bacteria; kingdom Pseudomonadati; phylum Pseudomonadota; class Gammaproteobacteria; order Pseudomonadales; family Pseudomonadaceae; genus Pseudomonas; species Pseudomonas sp. NFACC37-1. The sequence goes on from NZ_FMUZ01000029.1 coordinate 70,181, forward strand.
CGCGACAATCGCGACACAGGCCAGCATCAGGATCAGTGGGTACACCAACGCCAGTTGAATGCGCTGGCGCGAGGCCTGACGCGCCTGGGTGTAACTCGCCAGCTGTTCCAACACCTGCCCCAAGTGACCCGACTGTTCCCCCGCCGCGACCGTGGCGCAGAACAGTTCGGGGAACGCTTGAGGGAAGGCCCTCAGTGCCGTCGCCAACGCGTGACCTTCCATCACCCGGCTGCGCACCGCCGCCAGCAGGTGGGCAACGCGGCGTTTCTGGCTCTGTTGCGCCACCGCTCCCAGGGATTCCTCAAGGGGTAGGCCGGCCTGGATCAAGGTGGACAGCTGCAACGTCAGCAACGCCAGATCCGCCGGCCCCAAACGCCCCCCGGCATGGCGCCCGCCCAGGACTCGCGGCTCCTTGGCTTCGGCCAATTCGCTGGGCAGCAAGCCGCGCTCGCGCAACAACTGTCGAGCATGCCGGGGGCTGTCGGCTTCCACGCGGCCCTTGCAGCGTCGGCCCTGGGGGTTTTCGGCCTGATAATCGAAGGTCGGCATGGCGCTAATCCTCCTGGGTAATGCGCAGTAATTCGTCGACGCTGGTCAGGCCTTCCAGCACGCGCTGGCGACCGTCCTGGAACAGGCTGCGGGAGGTCTTGCGGGCCTCGGCGGCGAGCGCCTGCTCGGTGGCGCCCTGGTGAATCAGCTGCGACAGCGCAGCGTTGACATGCACCAGCTCATAGATGCCGAAGCGCCCGCGATAGCCTTTCTGGCATTGTTCGCAGCCCTGGGCCTTGAACAGCCTGGGCGCGGCATCGGCGTCGAGGCCCAAGCGCCGACACGTGGCGGCGTCGGCCACATAAGGGGCTTTGCAGGAAGGACACAGACAGCGCAACAAACGCTGGGCGACGATGCCGGCCAGGGACGACGCCAGCAGATACGCATCCACGCCCATGTCCACCAGCCGTGTGACCGCACCGACGGCGGTGTTGGTGTGCAGGGTCGAGAGCACCAGGTGCCCGGTCAGCGACGCCTGGACGGCGATTTCGGCGGTCTCGCGATCGCGTATTTCGCCGACCATCACCACGTCCGGGTCCTGACGCAAAATGGCTCGCAAACCGCGGGCGAAGGTCATGTCGACTTTCGGGTTGACCGGCATCTGGCCGATGCCCGGCAGGTGATATTCGATGGGGTCTTCGACCGTGAGGATGTTGCGGCTCTGGTCGTTGAGGCTGCTCAGCGCCGCATACAGGCTGGTGGTCTTCCCCGACCCCGTGGGCCCGGTGACCAACACGATGCCGTGGGGCTTGCCGAGCAACTGGCGCAGGCTCGCCAAGGTGTCGTCGGGCAGGCCCAGGCGTTGCAGATCCAGACGCCCGGCCTGCTTGTCGAGCAAGCGCAACACCACCCGCTCGCCATGGGCCGAAGGCAGGGTCGAGACTCGCACATCGACCTCGTGCCCGGCCAGGCGTAACGCCATCCGGCCGTCCTGGGGCACGCGTTTTTCGGCGATGTCCAGGCGCGCCATGACCTTGATCCGCGACACCAGCAGGTTCGCCAGTTCCCGGCGCGGGCGCAGCATTTCCTGCAACTGCCCGTCGATGCGCATGCGCACCGACAGGTACTGCTCGAACGTTTCCAGGTGCACATCCGAAGCGTGCTCGCGGACCGCCTCGCTGAGCAGCGCATTGATCAGGCGAATGATCGGCGCATCACCCTGCTGCTCCAACAGGTCGGTGGTCTGCGGCATCTGGTCGGCAAGGCTGAGCAGGTCCAGTTCCTCGTCCAGGCCTTGGGCCACCTGCTCGGCAGCGCTTTGGCCCTGGCGATAGACGCTGGCCAGGCGCGCGGCGAACTGCGCCGGCGCCAGGACCTGGATAGGTAGATCCCGCCCACACAGGCGCCGGACTTCAGCCACGGCAGTCAGGGGCGTGTCGCTGCGTATCGCCAGGCTCAAGGTCGGCCCCGCGCCTTCCAGCAGCACGCCCAGGCGCCTGGCGAAACCAAAGGGCAACGGCTCGCTCACAGGTCCTCCGGCTGCGATGGACGCAAGTCAAGCGCCGGCTCCTGCGCAGACGATTCGAACAACTGGCGGGCGTCCCGGGGCAGCAGCAGCGAATTGTTTTTCCGCGAGCCCGGTTTGCTCAACTCCCGGAGCGCGTCGTAGCGTTGCCGGCTCACATCGGCCAGGTCCTCGCTGCTGCGCACGATGGTCGGGCGCAGGAACACCATCAAGTTGCTTTTGGTCTGGGTGTCGCGGTTCCAGCGAAACAACGCGCCCAGGTAGGGAATACTGCGCAGCAGTGGCACACCGCTTTGCTGGCTGCGGACACTGTCGCGGATCAGGCCGCCGATCACGATGATCTCGCCATCGTCCGCCAGGATCGTGCTCTTCAAGGCGCGCTTGTTGGTGATCAGGTCCGAGGAGTCCACACCGGAGACCGACGGCGCGATGTCCGACACCTCCTGCTCGACTTCAAGGCGCAAGGTCGAGCCTTCGTTGATGTAGGGCTTGACCTTGAGGCTGATACCCACATCCTTGCGCTCCACAGTGGTGAACGGATTGTCCGCGCCGTTGCCGCTGGTGGCGTAGGAACCCGTCTTGAACGGAACGTTCTGGCCCACGATGATTTCCGCTTCCTGGTTATCCAGGGTCAGCAGGCTGGGGGTGGACAGCAGGTTGCTGTGGGCATTGCTCGCCAGCGCCGAGACCAGCGCACTGAAGCGATCGCCGCCCAGCCGCAGGAAGGCGCTTTCCTTGGTTTTATCCAGCTTGTTGAAGTCCAGGCCGATGATCGGGATGTCGGTTCCCGGGAAGTTGATGCTCCCTGTCGCGCTACCGCTCTTGAGTCCCCACTGCACCCCCAGCGCTTCGGAAATATCTCCGCTCACCTCGACGATGGCCGCATGAATGAGCACCTGGGCCCGGGGTTGGTCCAGCTCCCGGACGATGTTCTCGATGATGCGGACCTGGGCCGGCTCGGCGATCAGGACCAAGGCATTCTGGCTTTCATCGGCCTTGATCCTGAAGGGGCTGGTACCCGCGGTTTCCCGTTGGCCAGCGAGGGCCGGCGTGTTTTTCCTATCCTGGCCGACACCTTCCAGCACCTCGGCCAACTGTTTGGCATCGCTGTGACGCAGACGGATGACCCGGGCGTTGTCCTGGGAGGCGGCTGCCGGCACGTCCAGGGTCCGGGCCAGGTCGACCAGGCGTTGACGCACCGCGGGCGCGCCGATGATCACCAGCCGATTGCTGCGGGCATCGGCGATCACCACCCCCGCCGTATCCCCCTCGCGCTTGCCGCCGGAGGCTTCCACGAGTGGGGCGATGTCCCCGGCCTGGGCGTGCTTCAAGCGCACCACCACGTGATTGCGGTTGCGTCCTGAATCCAATCGTTGCACCACGCCGGCGATGCGCTGGACGTTGGCGGCGGTGTCGGTGACCACCAGGGCGTTGGACGATACCGAAGGACCGACGTAACCATTGGCCGAGACCAAGGGGCGGATCAGCCCGGCGACATCGGCGGCGATGCTCGATTGCAGGTCGAGAACCCGGGTGACGAACTGCGACGGTGTGGCGCTTTGTTCGTCGGCGACACCGGCACGCGTCTTGGCATCGCTGACCGGCGTGATCAGGATCCGCTCGCCTTCGTCGATCACGGTGAAGTTATGGGCATCGAGTACCGAATAGAACAACCGCCGCACCCCTTCGCGGTCCAGGGCCTCACGGGACATGACCGTGATACGCCCCGACACCCGAGGATCGAGCACCACGGTCTTGCCCAGGATCGCGGAAAACTCTTCGACCACATCGCGCAGTTCCGCGTTGTTCATCGCCAGTTGCCACTGGGCCTCTTCGGCCTGCAGCCAACCGGCGGGCATCAGCAGGCAAGACGCGGCGAAGCAGAACAGGACGCGCGAAACACGCTCCCGGATAAAGCTGTTCATGAATTCGATCACTCTGATTGCCCGGCCACCGGGCGTAGGTATTGCGAGGAATGCGGCGCGGCATGGCCCCCGTCTTCGAGGCTCAGCCGGCGCAGCAGGGGCTTGGCTGCGGGTTGCAGGGCCAAGCGCTCTTCACGTCCGTTGCGCCACAACGTCACATGGCTGGTCTCGACCCGGCGCAGCACGCTGCCACCCGGCAAACGCTCGCCCACTTGGTAAATGCGCGGGCCAACGGCGTCCGCCAGCAAGGCCCGCGACAAACCTTGGCCAGCGACAAAACTGGCTTGCAACGTGATCGCTTCAGCGCTGGGGGCATGGGCACCTTCGGGCGTCAGGCCGAATACCGTCGCGACGGCTTGTGCGTTGGGCAGGACAGGCGCCGGAGCGGTCGGCGAGCCGCCAACCACTGGCACATCACGGGCCACTGCCTGGCGATAACGCCACTCGTGCCCGGCCAGCAACACTCCATACAACAGCGGTACGAGCATCAGGATTGTCGTGGGCAAACGACTGCCAACCTTGAAAGAAACACTCACTTTTGCGCCCGCCGGATCATCGCGCCCGAGGGCTTGGCGAAGGTCATTCGCCGCACCACCCTGCGTCCGGAGCACTCATGCCAGGCCACTGCGCAAAGATGCAGCGCCACGAGCACGGAAAGCACCACGCAAGCCGAGGTATGGATCGTGCTGGCCCGTTCGATCAGCGCCGGATCGCTCAGCGGCTGGGGGAAGTGAACGAGTCCGAAGACACTGATCGCGCTTTTCATCATCAGGACGCCGGTCACCAGGACGACAGCAATGACCAGGTAGATCACGGCGTGTACCGCAAAGGCCAGCTTCTTGATTGGCGCAGGCGCTGTTCCATGGGACTCCAACGCGCAGACAAACAGGCAGGCTCGCCATACGAACAGCGGAATGAACAACGTCGTCAGCGACACATTGAATGACCCGATCCAGTGTTCGGTCGCAGCCGACACTGGGTTGTAAGCCACATAAAACCCGGACACCAAGGTCCACAGGATAATGACCGCCGACAGCCAGTGCAGCAGCACACGTGGCCGGGAATAATTGGAATGCATCACGCGCCCTCCTTCGAAGGCTCCAGGCAATCCCTGCGGATCGCCCGAAGCCGTGCCTATCAGGACTTACAGCTTGTCCCAGGCGCTTTGCCAGGAGGCACCGATACCCGGCTCGAAGCCGTTGGCGGTCGGGGAGTATTGCTTGCAGTAGCCGGACGCTGGGAACGGCTTGCACTCGAATACTTCGTCAGTCTTGGGTTGCAGCACCTTGGTGCCGGCGGTGTAGTCGCTGAGACCTTTAGGAAACTCGAAGTCGTACTCGATGCCCACGCCGTCACCGGTCAGGGTGACGCTCCGGGTATCCTGGCGAGTGCTGCGTCCGTCTTCGGTGGTACCCACCAGCGTCAAGGTGTGGGCACCCGGCGCACTGCGTACATCAATGCTCAGGCCGGTATTGCCTTCAGCCACAGTCTGGCTCACCGTACCGACCTGCTTGTTGTTTTCATCGAACAGCGTGGCCTGCAGGTTCATCCTGCGGTTGGTCTGTGCTGCGAACGCCATGCTGACCCGGCCTTTGTCCAGTACATATTCCGGCTGCAGGGAAGCGACCTCCATGCTGGCGCCAGGGTCTTCCTTCATGTCCAGTTGCACTTCATAGCGCTTGACGCCGCTTTCGTCCTGGGCATACAGCTTGTTGGTACCCTTGATCGGCGTGATATTGCCCTCGTCGTCACGGATACCGGCACGAATCAAAGGATGGGCCTTGTTGATGGCCTCGGCCAGTTTGAACGACCAGTTCTCGGGCTTGCCTTCGTCGGCGTTGTCGATGCTGATCTCTACGCTGTATTCGGCATTTTCACCGGTGGCGGAGAATGCCCGGGCCTTGACCTTGTCCCCCGCCAGCAGTGGAGCCGACGGTGCGATGCTGCCCACCGGCGACCAGCCGCCCGGCAAGGCGGCTTCGGCGAGGATGTTCACATCCGCCGGATTGTAGAATGCGTTGGCGGAGTCCCCGACCGTCCAGACCGCCAGGATGACGTGATGACCCGACTTGCTGTCGGGAATCACACAATTGTGCTCGGCACCACTTACCGGCACTTGATTACCGCCGTCTACCGTACAAAACGGTGCACTGTCGAACGATGCGCGCTCGAGCGGCTTGTTTGGGTTCCACCCCTCACGGGTAATGAAATATTCGTGTTTGGTCGCCAGATGTGGGGCGATGTATCGCCATTGGAACGCAATGTTGCGATCGCGGATTTCAGTCAGTTGCCAGCGAGTGGACGACTGCGCATCCAGGGCGGAAAACAGCGGGTTACTGCCGCTGGCAATCTGGCCGTCGATCGGGCCTTGCAGCGGGGCGCCGCCTGCTCCGTTCGGGAAGCCCTTGAACGTTTCACCGGTACTATGAGGTTCGTATTGCGCACCACCGCAGTTTTTGTTTTCACCTTTCTGGCATAAAAATGCCCGCGAAGGCGGCACTTCGAGGTATCCGTGGGCGAATACACCCTGGGATGTCAGCATGGCCGACAACAGAACTAACGACGATGCGCACCCCGTTAATACGCCATTCTTGTTGAAGTTGTTTTTCATATAAGTTCCAGACTATCCATCGAGATTGAAAGACGTTTTACCGTCATCTTGCAAGGCCCGCCGGATCGCTCAGTGCACGGCCTGCAAGCACCGGAACCTTATAGAAAGTTTAAGCCCCCCTATGTAGGAAAAATCTCTCAAAATAGAAGGAATGATCTGTTAATCTATTTCCCTTACATAGAAAGAGAAACTTCTTATAAATGGCAATAACTATTAAACGCTGACAAACAGTAACACCTGGCCAACTACGATCAGGCGTTAAATTGAAAGTTATAGGGCAGACAATCGGCATAGGGGACGGCCTTCATAGGCCGTTCCCCTGCCACACCACCCGGCATGCGGGTCCGCACCGGGCGGTTCGAGAGATTGAGGTCAGGAGAGACGCGGTAAACCCGTTCTGTCGAACCACGCTATATCGAGCACTCGGTTGAGTTCAAGAGCGCTATTGCGCCACCAGCAGCGAGAGCTTCCCGCCACTTTGCGAGCAGTAGCCTCACTTGCACCCAACCTGCGTAGCTCTCGATAGATCGTTGAACTACGCCGCCATTGCTTGAGCTGGATTGCTCGTAGTCGGTGTCGTATCCATTCATCTAACTCTCGCCAG
>NZ_FMUZ01000039.1:0-45973 GCF_900101575.1 Pseudomonas sp. NFACC37-1
AAAAAAAAGACTACTACGGCCTCTGCTGACTTCTCGCTCCGGCTTGCACCGTCGCCCTTTCAGGCACAAGGCGAGATCTCCCCAGGTAAGAACGCAATCCTTCACCACACAACCGCCGGATTTACGCAGCCTGATCCTTGACCACAAGAACTTCGCGGTTTTATGCCCGCTCGCCCTGATCGGCTTCGCCTTCTATCCGGTTCTTGTACATCGGCTCATGGCTTCGATCCACGCTTCCTCCCCACACTCGGTCGCCCTCATGCAGTTGCGCTTCACTTCGTTCGCTGTGGTCAGCTTACGGCGGGACTTTCACCCACAAAATTGCGCCCATGCTGGGCGCACATAAAAAGCCCGTCCGGCACAGAACCGGACAGGCTGGGTGACAGGGGCAGCAATCAGACGTGATATTGCGCCGACAACTCATGCACTGCGCGCAAGAAGGCGCCGGCATGTTCCGGGTCGACTTCCGGGGTGATGCCATGGCCCAGGTTGAACACATGGCCACTGCCACTGCCGTAGCTGGCCAGGATGCGTCCGACTTCAGCGCGGATGGCTTCAGGCTTGGCGTAGAGCACGGTCGGGTCCATGTTGCCTTGCAGGGCGACTTTATGACCGACACGTTCGCGGGCGTTGCCGATGTCGCAGGTCCAATCCAGGCCCAAGGCGTCGGCGCCGGCCTCGGCGATGCTTTCCAGCCATAGGCCGCCGTTCTTGGTGAACAGGATCACCGGGACTTTGCGACCTTCGTGCTCGCGGATCAGGCCGCTGACGATCTTGCGCATGTAGGCCAGGGAAAACTCCTGGTAGGCCGCCGCCGACAGGTTGCCGCCCCAGGTATCGAAGATCTGTACCGCTTGCGCACCGGCCAGGATCTGGCCGTTGAGGTAGGACGTGACCGACTGGGCCAGCTTGTCCAGCAACAGGTGCATGGCTTGCGGGTTGTCGTAGAGCATCGCCTTGGTCTTGCGGAAGTCCTTCGACGAACCGCCTTCGACCATGTAGGTGGCCAGGGTCCAGGGGCTACCGGAGAAACCGATCAGCGGCACGCGCCCGTTGAGTTCACGGCGAATGGTGCTGACCGCGTCCATGACGTAGCCCAGGTCCTTCTGCGGATCGGGAATCGGCAGGGCCTCGATGTCGGCCAGGGTGCTGACGACTTTCTTGAAACGCGGGCCTTCGCCGGTCTCGAAGTACAAGCCCTGCCCCATGGCGTCGGGAATGGTGAGAATATCGGAGAACAGGATCGCCGCGTCCAACTGTGGATAACGGTCCAGCGGCTGCATCGTGACTTCGCAGGCGAACTGGGGGTTCATGCACAGGCTCATGAAGTCACCGGCCTTGGCGCGGCTGGCGCGGTACTCCGGCAGATAGCGACCGGCCTGGCGCATCATCCATACGGGGGTGACGTCCACAGGTTGCTTGAGCAGGGCGCGAAGGAAACGGTCGTTCTTCAGGGCAGTCATGTCGGCATCCGGAAAAAAAGTGCGGGCATTTTCTCAGAGCGCGACGCAAAAGGCACGGCAAGAGCCGTGCCTTTTATCTATCGGGGCAATTTGTCGCGGTTGAACTGATCGTTCCTACGCTCTGCGTGGGAATGCCTCAAGGGACGCTCCGCGTTCCAGGGGGACGCAGAGCGTCCCGGGCTGCATTCCCACGCAGAGCGTGGGAACGATCAACAGCGGTCAGACTTGCAGGTAATCCAGGATCCCTTCCGCCGCGTTGCGGCCTTCGAAGATCGCCGTCACCACCAGGTCGGAACCACGGACCATGTCGCCACCGGCGAAGATCTTCGGGTTGCTGGTCTGGTGCTTGTACTGGCCTTGTTCTGGCGCCACCACGCGCCCCTGGCTGTCGGTCTGGATACTGAACTGCTCGAACCAGGGTGCCGGGCTCGGGCGGAAGCCGAAGGCGATGACCACGGCGTCGGCCGGGATGATCTCTTCGGAACCGGGGATCGGCTCGGGACTGCGACGGCCGCGGGCGTCCGGTTCGCCGAGACGGGTCTCGACCACCTTCACGCCTTCGACCTTGTCTTCACCGACAATGGCGATCGGCTGGCGGTTGTAGAGGAACTTCACGCCTTCTTCCTTGGCGTTCTTCACCTCCTTGCGCGAGCCGGGCATGTTCGCTTCGTCGCGACGATAGGCGCAGGTCACCGACTTGGCGCCCTGGCGAATCGACGTGCGGTTGCAGTCCATCGCCGTGTCGCCACCGCCGAGCACCACGACCTTCTTGCCTTTCATGTCGACGAAATCTTCCGGCGACTTTTCAAAGCCCAGGTTGCGGTTGACGTTGGCGATCAGGAAGTCGAGTGCGTCGTAGACGCCCGGCAGGTCCTCACCGGCAAAGCCACCCTTCATGTAGGTGTAGGTGCCCATGCCCATGAAGACCGCATCGTATTCCTCGAGCAGTTGCTCCATGGTCACGTCCTGGCCCACCTCGGTGTTCAGGCGGAACTCGATGCCCATGCCGGTGAAGACTTCGCGACGATTGCTCAGCACGGTCTTTTCCAGCTTGAACTCGGGAATGCCAAAGGTCAGCAGGCCGCCGATTTCCGGGTTCTTGTCGAACACCACCGGGGTCACGCCACCGCGTACCAGCACGTCGGCACAGCCCAGGCCCGCCGGGCCGGCACCGATGATCGCCACGCGCTTGCCGGTCGGCTTGACCTTGGACATGTCCGGGCGCCAGCCCATGGCGAACGCGGTGTCGGTGATGTACTTCTCCACCGAACCGATGGTCACCGCGCCAAAACCGTCGTTGAGGGTGCAGGCACCTTCACACAGGCGATCCTGCGGGCACACCCGGCCGCAGACTTCCGGCAGGGTGTTGGTCTGGTGGGACAGCTCGGCGGCCTGGAGGATGTTGCCCTCGGCCACCAGTTTCAGCCAGTTGGGAATGAAGTTGTGCACCGGGCACTTCCATTCGCAGTACGGGTTACCGCAACCCAGGCAGCGGTGGGCCTGGTCGGCCGACTGCTGGGGTTTGAAAGGCTCGTAGATTTCCACGAACTCTTTCTTGCGTTGACGCAACAGTTTCTTCTTCGGATCCTTGCGCCCGACATCGATGAACTGGAAGTCGTTATTCAGACGTTCAGCCATTGTTAAAACCTCATCAAACTCTTCAGGCGCATATCACTGCGGGTTGGCACGAGTGCTGGAAAGCAACGATTTCAGGTTGGCAGCCTTGGGCTTGACCAGCCAGAAACGACGCACGTAGTCATCGAGGTTCTCGGCGAGTTCACGACCCCACTCGCTGTCGGTTTCCTCGACGTACTCATCCAGTACGCGCTGCAAATGGCTGCGGTAGGCTTCCATCGCCTCGCCGCTGATCCGCTGGATTTCCACCAGTTCGTGGTTGACCCGGTCAACGAAAGTGTTGTCCTGGTCGAGCACGTAGGCGAAACCGCCGGTCATGCCAGAGCCGAAGTTATAACCGGTCTTGCCCAGCACGCAGACAAAACCACCGGTCATGTACTCGCAGCAGTGATCGCCGGTGCCTTCCACCACAGTGTGGGCCCCGGAGTTACGCACGGCAAAACGCTCGCCCGCGGTGCCGGCGGCGAACAGCTTGCCGCCCGTGGCGCCATACAGGCAGGTGTTGCCGATGATGGCACTGTCCTGGGTCTTGTAGACGCTGCCCTTGGGCGGAACGATGACCAGCTTGCCGCCGGTCATGCCCTTGCCCACGTAGTCGTTGGCATCGCCTTCCAGGTACATGTTCAGGCCACCGGCGTTCCAGACGCCGAAGCTCTGGCCTGCGGTGCCCTTGAAGCGGAAGGTGATCGGCGCCTTGGCCATGCCCTGGTTGCCGTGCTTGCGAGCGATTTCGCCGGAGATCCGCGCGCCGATGGAACGGTCGCAGTTGCAGATATCCAGGTCGAACTCGGCACCGCTCAGGTCGTTGATCGCCGCGGCGGCCATATCGACCATCCTCTCGGCCAGCTCACCCTTGTCGAATGGCGGGTTGCGGTCGACCTGGCAGAACTGTGGCTTGTCCGCCGGAATGTGATCGCTGCCCAGCAACGGGGTCAGGTCCAGATGATGCTGCTTGGCGGTCTGGCCTTCGAGCACTTCCAGCAGGTCGGTACGGCCGATCAGCTCCTCGAGCGAACGCACACCCAGCTTCGCCAGCCACTCACGGGTCTCTTCGGCCACGTAGGTGAAGAAATTCACCACCATGTCGACGGTTCCGATGTAGTGGTCCTTGCGCAGCTTGTCGTTCTGGGTCGCCACGCCGGTGGCGCAGTTGTTCAGGTGGCAGATGCGCAGGTACTTGCAGCCCAGGGCGATCATCGGCGCCGTGCCGAAGCCGAAGCTCTCGGCGCCGAGGATGGCGGCTTTGATCACGTCCAGGCCGGTTTTCAGGCCACCGTCGGTCTGCACCCGGACCTTGCCGCGCAAGTCGTTGCCGCGCAGGGTCTGGTGGGTTTCGGCCAGGCCCAGTTCCCACGGCGCGCCGGCGTACTTGATCGAGGTCAGCGGCGATGCGCCGGTGCCGCCGTCGTAGCCGGAGATGGTGATGAGATCGGCATAGGCCTTGGCCACGCCGGCCGCAATGGTGCCGACACCGGCTTCCGCCACCAGCTTCACCGAGACCAGTGCCTTGGGGTTCACCTGCTTGAGGTCGAAGATCAGTTGCGACAAGTCCTCGATCGAGTAGATGTCGTGGTGCGGCGGCGGCGAGATCAGGGTCACGCCGGGGACCGCATAACGCAGCTTGGCGATCAGGCCGTTGACCTTACCGCCGGGCAACTGGCCGCCTTCGCCGGGCTTGGCGCCTTGGGCGACCTTGATCTGCAACACTTCAGCGTTGACCAGGTACTCCGGCGTCACACCGAAGCGGCCGGTGGCCACCTGCTTGATTTTCGAGCTCTTGATGGTGCCGTAGCGCGCCGGGTCTTCGCCGCCTTCGCCGGAGTTGGAACGCGCACCGAGGCGGTTCATGGCTTCGGCCAGGGCTTCGTGGGCTTCCGGGGATAAGGCGCCCAGGGAAATACCGGCCGAATCGAAGCGCTTGAGCACCGATTCCAGCGGTTCCACTTCGTTGATGTCCAGCGGCGTGTCGAGGGTCTTGACCTTGAGCAGGTCGCGGATCATCGACACCGGACGGTTGTCCACCAGCGAGGTGTATTCCTTGAACTTGCTGTAGTCGCCCTGCTGTACGGCCGCTTGCAGGGTGTTGACCACATCGGGGTTGTAGGCGTGGTATTCGCCACCGTGGACGAACTTCAGCAGGCCGCCCTGCTGGATCGGCTTGCGCGGGCTCCAGGCTTCGGCGGCCAGGGCTTTCTGTTCGGCTTCGATGTCAACGAAACGCGCACCCTTGATGCGGCTCGGCACGCCACGGAAGCTCAACTCGCAGACTTCCTCGGACAGGCCGATGGCCTCGAACAGTTGCGCGCCACGGTACGAGGCGATGGTCGAGATGCCCATCTTCGACAGGATCTTGAGCAGGCCCTTGGTGATGCCCTTGCGGTAGTTCTTGAACACCTCGTAGAGATCGCCCAGTACTTCACCGGTGCGAATCAGGTCGCCCAGCACTTCATAGGCCAGGAACGGATACACCGCCGAGGCACCAAAACCGATCAGCACCGCGAAGTGATGCGGATCGCGGGCAGTGGCGGTTTCCACCAGGATGTTGGAGTCGCAGCGCAGGCCTTTTTCGGTCAGGCGATGGTGCACCGCACCGGTGGCCAGCGAGGCGTGGATCGGCAGCTTGCCCGGGGCGATGTGGCGGTCGCTGAGGACGATCTGGGTACGCCCGGCGCGCGCGGCTTCTTCAGCCTGATCGGCCACGTTGCGGATCGCCGCTTCCAGGCCGACGCTTTCGTCGTAGTTCAGGTCGATGACCTGGCGCGCGAAGCCTGGGCGGTCGAGGTTGGTCAACGAACGCCACTTGGCCGGGGAAATGACCGGCGAGCTGAGGATCACCCGCGAGGCGTGTTCCGGCGACTCCTGGAAAATATTGCGCTCGGCACCGAGGCAGATTTCCAGGGACATCACGATCGCTTCGCGCAGCGGGTCGATCGGTGGGTTGGTCACCTGGGCGAACTGCTGGCGGAAATAGTCGTACGGCGTGCGCACGCGCTGCGACAGCACGGCCATCGGCGTGTCATCGCCCATGGAGCCGACCGCTTCGTAGCCCTGCTCACCCAGCGGACGCAGCACCTGGTCACGTTCCTCGAACGTCACCTGGTACATCTTCATGTACTGCTTGAGCTGGTCGACGTCATAGAAAGCCGAGCCGTGGTCGTTGTCTTCCATGGTCGCCTGGATGCGCAGGGCATTCTTGCGCAGCCATTGCTTGTACGGATGACGGGACTTGAGACGGTTGTCGATGGCATCGGTGTCGAGGATCTGGCCGGTCTCGGTGTCCACGGCAAAGATCTGGCCCGGACCTACGCGGCCCTTGGCGATGACGTCTTCGGGCTGGTAGTTCCAGACGCCGATTTCCGACGCCAGGGTGATGAACCCGTTGGTTGTGGTGACCCAGCGCGCCGGACGCAGACCGTTACGGTCCAGCAGGCACACGGCGTAGCGACCGTCGGTCATGACGATACCGGCCGGGCCGTCCCACGGCTCCATGTGCATGGAGTTGTATTCGTAGAAGGCACGCAGGTCCGGGTCCATGGTCTCGACGTTCTGCCACGCCGGCGGCACCAGCATGCGCACGCCGCGGAACAGGTCGATGCCACCGGTCACCATCAGTTCCAGCATGTTGTCCATGCTCGAGGAGTCCGAACCCACGCGGTTGACCAGCGGGCCGAGCTCTTCGAGATCCGGCATCAGGTCGTTGGCGAACTTGGTGCGACGGGCCACGGCCCAGTTGCGGTTGCCGGTGATGGTGTTGATCTCGCCGTTGTGGGCGAGGAAGCGGAATGGCTGGGCCAGCGGCCACTTCGGCAGGGTGTTGGTGGAGAAGCGCTGGTGGAACACGCAGATCGCGGTTTTCAGGCGCTCGTCGCTCAGGTCCGGATAGAAGGCGGTGAGATCCGCCGGCATCATCAGGCCTTTGTAGATAATGGTCTTGTGGGAAAAGCTGCAGATATAGTGATCGGTGTCGGCGGCGTTGGCCACGGACGAACGACGACGGGAGCTGAACAGCTTGATCGACATGTCCTGGTCGCTCAGGCCTTCGCCGGCGATGAACACCTGTTCGATCTGCGGCAGGCGCTCGAGCGCCAGGCGGCCGAGAACGCTGGTATCGATCGGCACTTTGCGCCAGCCAACCAGTTGCAGGCCGGCGGCCAGGATCTCGCGATTCATGTTTTCGCGAGCCGCCTCAGCCTTCACCGGGTCCTGGTTGAAGAACACCATGCCCACGGCGTACTGCTTGGGCAGGGTCACGCCGAACGTTTCCTGGGCTACGGCACGCAGGAACTCGTCAGGCTTTTGAATCAGCAAGCCACAACCGTCGCCGGTCTTGCCGTCGGCGTTGATCCCACCACGGTGGGTCATGCAGGTCAGGGCCTCAATGGCCGTTTGCAAAAGGGTATGGCTGGGCTCGCCCTGCATATGAGCTATCAGGCCGAAACCGCAGTTATCCTTGAATTCATCTGGTTGGTACAGACCTGCTTTCATAGACACTTTCTCACCAGGCTGCCTCTAACCGAGGCAAATTTCTTTTCAATTCAACCAGTTGCATGCCGCGCCGAACGTACGCCAGCTTTGCGGGGGCAAAAGGGAGGTCATTGTACACACCGACACAGGGGCTCACAAATTTGACGACGAACTGTCGCAAATCCATGTCGCATTTGTGAAAGGTTTAAAGCTATATGCTGTGCTAGTCAAAACTTTTTTGGGTTTGACCGCTACGACTCAAACGCTACTGTGATGCAGACACCACAAGGCGCGCGGCCTTAAAGGTCGCCCGCCCTTGCGGAAATTTTGAGGTTGCCGGGAGAGGCGGCCTGGGTAAGGCCGCCGAATCTTCAGCGAGTTGCTGCCAGTTCCTGTTGGACGCTGGCGACAGTGCGAGGCCAAGGTTTACCAGCCTGAACCTTCGCTGGCAAGGCCTTGATAGCGGAAACGGCCGCATCACGGTTGGCAAAACTGCCGTAGGTGATGACATACAGCGGCTTGCCGTTGAGCACTTTCTTGAAATAACGATACTCGCCGCCCTGCTCCTTGACGAAGTTCTGCGCCGCGGCTTCGGAACTGGTGCCGAGGATCTGCACCACGTAGTTGCCCGGCGCCTGGCCGGCGTACCAGCTACCGCCCGCAGCCTTGGCTGGGGTAGCAGCAGGCTTGGCCGCCGGTGTTGCTGGCGCCGCTGGCTTGGGCGCAGGCGCCGGGACCGGTGCAGGCTTGGCGGTGGCCACCTGGGTCGGTGCCGGGGTCGGCTTGGCGGTCGGGGCAGGCGTTGGCGCCGGGCCGGCCGGCACGCCCGCAGGCGGTGCGGTGGTGGTCACGGTCGGCGGCGTGTCGCTGCTGTCGTCGATCGGTGGCGCTGCGCCGTCGTCGCCTTCGGTGATACCGCCGGCCGCTTCGGCCAGCGGGCCGCGCATGACCGGCTGCGACTGGCCGACCAGCGGCAGCGGCATCGGTTGGGTGTTACCGGCGAATTCCACGGCCGGCGCGCCACCGTTGGGTTGCGGCGTACCTTGGCCGAGGGGCAGTTGCGCCTGTTCGTTGGCAGGGGCCCCCGTGGCAGGTGCCTTGGTGCGACCCGGCATCAGCCAGGCGGCGGCAACGGCGACCGCGACGACGGCGGAAATTGCCAATACGTGTTTCTTCGGCATGTTGAACCCCATACTTGGACGCTTCACCGCTGAGCGGCTGGCAATCATGACTTCGATCAGAGCATCGCGGGCGACCTGGTTGATGTTGCCAGGCCAGCCGTCGGAGCTTTCGTGAATCTCAGAGATCTGATCGGCGGTAAAAAGTTCGATACCCCGGCCCGCACCCTCAAGACGCTGGGCCAGGTATTCACGGGTTTCTTCCTCGGTGTAGGGCGCCAGCTCGATGACGTGGAAACGCTCTTCCTCGAGGTTCAATTGGTCCAGGTCGGCGATCAGCGACGACTCGCCGAACAGGAACACGTGAGGGCGGCCCTCCGGCGCACCGGCCGCCAAGGCCAGCAGGGCTTCGAGGGCCGACTCGTCGAGTTGCTCGGCATCGTCCACCAGCAGATAGACTTCCTGCCCGGTCAGCGCCAGTTGCACGATCTGGTCGAGGATTGCACCGATTTCGGCCTGGGCGACGTTCAGCGCCTGGGCCACCTGGCGCAACACACCGGCGGCATCGCCGGCGCCACGGGCCGACACCACCACGCTCTGCACAGACTGTTTGTTGGTACTGGCCACCAGGGCCTGGCGCAGCAAGGTCTTGCCGCTGCCCTGGGGGCCGGTGACCACCAACAGCAGTTGGCTGTAGCGCGCCAGGTGATGCAACTGCCCCAGCACCGGCTTGCGCTGGGCGGGGAAGAACTTGAAGCCCGGGACCCGAGGGGCAAAAGGGTCATGACTCAATTGGAAATGGCCGAGGAAAGCCTCGTCGGCATGCAAACTAGTCATCGGAATCTCATTAACCTTTAAGCTGAGCCAGGGCGCGGTAGTCCGCTCCCAGCGTGGCCTGTAGAACTTCTTTCGGATAATCGTCGGTCACCACCGCTTCGCCCATGTGGCGCAGCAGCACCAGGCGCAGACGACCGTCGATCACTTTTTTGTCGATTGCCATGTGTTCAAGAAAATCCGCCTCGCTCATTTCCTCGGGCGGAACCACCGGCAGCCCGGCGCACTGGAACAGACGAATACCGCGATCGCGCTCCTGTTCGCTGATCCAGCCCAGGCGCGCGGACATTTCCAGGGCCATGACCGTACCGGCCGCAACCGCTTCACCGTGCAGCCAGACACCATAGCCCATGTGAGTTTCGATGGCATGGCCGAAGGTGTGACCCAGGTTGAGCGTGGCGCGCACCCCCGACTCACGTTCATCGGCACCGACCACGGCGGCCTTGGCGGCGCAGGAGCGCTCGATGGCGTAGGTCAGGGCCGCTTGATCCAGCGCACGCAGGCGGTCGACGTGCTCTTCGAGCCAGCCCAGGAACGGTTCGTCGCAGATCAGCCCGTACTTGATGACTTCCGCCAGCCCCGCGGACAGTTCGCGGGCCGGCAGGGTATTGAGGGTGGCGGTGTCGATCAGCACGACGTTGGGCTGATAGAAGGCACCGACCATGTTCTTGCCCAGCGGATGGTTGATCCCGGTCTTGCCACCCACCGACGAGTCGACCTGCGACAACAGCGTGGTGGGGATCTGGATGAAGTCGACGCCGCGCTGATAACAAGCGGCGGCAAAACCGGCCATGTCGCCGATCACGCCACCACCCAGGGCAACCACCGTGGTGCGGCGATCATGCCGTGCGGTCAGCAGGCCGTCGAAAATGAGTTGCAGGGTTTCCCAGTTCTTGAAGGCTTCGCCGTCGGGCAACACCACGGAAATGACCGAGAAAGCCGAGAGGCTGTGGGTCAGACGTTCCAGATACAGAGGCGCGACGGTTTCATTGGAAATGATCGCCACTTGCCGCCCGGCGATATGCGGCGCCAGCAGTTCGGGCTGGTCCAGCAAGCCTTCGCCAATATGAATCGGGTAGCTGCGCTCGCCCAGGTCGACCTTAAGTGTCTGCATGTGTCCCCACAGTGAAGATGGAATCAGGCGTCCTGCCTGCAATTAACGAAAGTACCCTATGGGGATAAATCCCCTCGCCACAGGCGGGCCATGACGGGACGTCGAGGATAGCGCATTTCGCCAGGCGCATTAACGGGGCGGCAGTTGCTGCAGGCGATCGAGAATGTCCAGCACCACCATCCGCGGCGGCCGCTCGTCGGTTTCCACCACCAGGTCGGCGATCTCCCGATACAGCGGATCACGCAGCTCCAGCAGGTCCCGCAGGGTCTTGGCAGGGTCGGCGGTGCGCAACAGCGGTCGGTTGCGATCCCGGGCGGTGCGACCGACCTGCTGCTCGACAGAGGCGTGCAGATAGACCACTCGTCCGCCGGCATGCAGCGCCCGACGATTGGCTTCGCGCATCACCGCGCCGCCGCCAGTGGCCAGCACCACGCCATCGAATGCGCACAGCTCGGCGATCATCGCCTGCTCACGGTCACGAAAGCCCGGCTCGCCTTCCTTATCGAAGATCCATGGGATATTGGCACCCGTGCGCAATTCAATTTCCTTGTCGGAATCTTTGAACGGCAGGCGCAGCTCTTTGGCCAGCAAACGGCCGATGGTGCTTTTTCCAGCGCCCATCGGCCCAACAAGAATCAAATTTCGCACAGAATCAACGACTCACAGCAATCGCCTGGTTATTCATGATACGCGGAGTGAGGAACACCAGCAGCTCGGATTTTTTCTCCGAAACCACATCACGCCGGAAAAGGCGGCCAAGATACGGCACATCGCCAAGAAATGGCACCTTATCTACGACCTTGCTCTGAGTATTTGAGAAAACTCCGCCAATCACAATGGTCTCGCCATCATTGACCAGGACCTTGGCGTTGACTTCGTTTTTCTTGATCGGCGGCACTTCCTGCACCTTGTTCAGGTAGTCCGGCTCATCCTTGGTGACCTTGACCTCCATGATGATGCGGTTGTCCGGGGTGATTTGCGGGGTCACCTCCAGCGACAGCGAGGCCTCCTTGAACGACACCGAGGTGGCGCCGCTGGAGCTGGCTTCCTGGTAGGGGATTTCCGTGCCCTTGAGGATCTTTGCCGTCTCCTTGTCGGACGTCACCACCTTGGGCTGGGAGACGATTTCGCCGTTGCCGGTTTTTTCCATGGCCGTCAGCTCGAGGTCCAGCAAGACGTTGTCGGTGATGAACGCAATGCCGATCCCCGACGTATTGCCCGAGGCGCCCAGGTCGACGAACGGCTGGTTGGTGCCGGTACTGCCCGGCGTGCCGATGGTGGTGGAGGTGCCAGTGGTCACCCCCGAGGAGTTCCAGTTGCCCTTGTTCTGTATCGATCCCCCCCAGCGCACGCCCAGGCTTTTGTCGTAGTCGACGTTGGCCTCGACGATCCGCGCCTCGATCATCACCTGGCGCACCGGAATATCCAGCTGCGCCACGATCCGGCGCAATTCGTCGAGCCGGTCCTGGGTCTGGTAGGCAATGATGTTGTTGGTTCGCTCATCCACCGTGATCGTGCCGCGCTCGTCGGCTTTCGCCTCGGCACTGGTCACCGACTGGAACAGCTTGGCGATGTCCGCCGCCTTCGCATAGTTGACCTGCAGCAGCTCGCGCCGCAGCGGCGCCAGGTCGGCGATCTGCTTCTGCGACTCCAGCTCCTGGCGTTCGCGCGCCGCGATTTCATCGGCCGGGGCCACCAGCAGCACGTTACCGACCTTGCGCTTGTCCAGGCCCTTGGTCTTGAGCACCAGGTCCAGCGCCTGGTCCCAAGGCACATTCTGCAAGCGCAGGGTGATGCCGCCCTGCACCGTGTCACTGGCCACCAGGTTCAGGTTGGTGAAATCGGCAATCAGTTGCAGGACCGAACGGACTTCGATGTCCTGGAAGTTGAGCGAGAGCTTCTCGCCGCTGTAGGCCGCGCGGTCGGCATTGCGTTTTTGCAGGTCGTCGACGGTCATGGGCCGGACGCTGACGGTGAGCTTGTTGTCGGTCTGATAGGTCGAGTAGTCGAAGGTGCCACTGGGCTCGATGCTGATGGTCGCTCGGTCACTGCCGGCGCTGGCATTGACGAACTGCACCGGGGTAGCGAAGTCCTTGACGTCCAGGCGCACCCGCAGTGGCTCGGGCAATTGGGTCCTGGCGAAATTGAGGATGATCTTGCCTTCGCGCTCCTGGATGTCCGGGGCGATGGACGGATCGGACAAATCGATCACCACGTTGCCTTCGCCCTGGGTCCCCCGCTGGAAATCCACCCCACGAATCGCCTTTCCCGCCGGCGCACTGGCCCTCGCAGGCACCGCGCTGGCCACCGCTGGACGCGGGGCCTGGGCGGTGCTCTTCGCAGCAGTGTTCTTCGCAGCGGCGCCCTTGCCAACCACCACGAACAGGCTATTGCCTTCGACCCGGGTGTCGTACGGCGCCAGCTGGGTCAGGCCGATGATCAACCGGGTGCGATCGCCTGCCTCGACCACGGTGGCGCTGCGCGCATTGCCCCCGCCCAGGTCGCGGCGCTTGCTGGCCAGTTGATTGGTCACGCCTGGCAGGTCCAGGGCAATCCGGGCCGGTTGTTCGGTGGTGTAGCCCCGGGGCGGCGGCGGCGGCCCGTCGAAGGTGAGCTTCAACTCGACACGGTCACCCGGCAACGCCGCGACATCCAGCGTCTTCAGACTGGCCGCGTGAACCATCGGCGACAACAGCGCTATCCATAGCGAAATACCGAAGGCTGACAAAAACCTGTTCATTGTTGGGGTTCCACTATTGAGTGCTCTTTCAAAGGAATGGTCCGAGGTCGTTCCAGCCAGGCGCCCTCGCCATCGGGAACGATTTCGATCACATCGACCTGGGTGGCGCCGATGGCGAGGATTCGCCCGTCGTTGCGCCCCAGATAGTCACCGACCTTGAGCCGATGCACCCCGCCCGCGCCCCGCAGGAGCGCGAAGGAGCCAGCGGCGTTGGAGATCGTACCGACCATTTCAAACTGCTCGATGTTGAAGCCTTCCAGGTACTGCTTGACCCGGTTGGGGTCGGGCCGGACGTTGTGCGAGCCGCGCTGCCGGTCGGCCTGGTCCACGCGGACCTGCCGGGAAAACGGGCTGCGCAGGTTCGCGGCGCTGTAGGTAAACGTCTCGTAGGGCCTGAACGTCGGCGTCGGCTCGATCTTGCCGGGCGGACGCAGGCGCACTTCGTTCATGTAAGCGTCCAGGTCGCTGAAGCCGTTGTCGTTGTTGCAACCGGCCAGCGTGACCAGGCCCGCCACCAGGCAGAGGCGACACAACAGCGGCCTCATGGCTGCGCCTCCTGCTCGTTGTAGCGATAGGTCCTGGCCTGGATGCTCATGCGCAGCTTCGTGCCTGCCTCGGGCTCCATCGGGGCGATTTCGAAATCGTGCAGCGTGACGATCCGGGGCAGTCCGGCCACTCCACTGACGAATGTCGCCAGGTCGTGGTAGCCGCCGGTCACGGTGATCTGGATCGGCAGCTCGATGTAGAACGGTTGGGTGACTTCCGGCAGCAGCTTGATTTCCTCGAACTCCAGTCCACTACCCAAGCCGGTGCGGGTAATGTCTTCCAGCAGGCCCGGCACTTCGGTATCGCTGGGCAATTGCCGCAACAGCACACCGAAAGACGTTTCCATCTGCTTCATCTGCTCGGTGTAGCGTTCCAGGTTCGCGGCCATGTGGGCCTTGCCCGCGAACTGTTCCTTGAGGGTGGTTTCTTCCTCGCGCACCTGCTGCAACTGGTTTTCCAAGTCACTCAAGGCAACGTTATAGCCCAGTCCCAGCACCAGGGCCACCAGCAGGATGCCCGCCACCCACTTGATTGGCGCTGGCCAGGAACCGATGTTGTTGGTGTCCAGGTCACTGACGTCGATCTTGCGCAACGCGTCGAGCCATTCTCCCGGCCTCATTGGGCGCTCTCCTCATCGGCCGGCCGGGTCTGGCGAACCGTCAGCTGGAAAACGTTGGCCTGGTCGAGCTGACCGGCGGTGGTGGCCTTGACCTCCGTCAGGCTGGGCGCATCGAACAGGTCCGACGAGTCCAGGTTGCGCATCAGGTCCGAGACCCGGTTGTTCGATTCCGCGGCCCCCTTGATGAAGAGCGTCCGGTCCTCCATCTTCACTTCGGTGAAGTACACCCCGTCCGGCAAAGTCCTCACCAACTGGTCGAAGATACGCCCGCTGACCGGTCGATTCCCTTGCAAGTTTTGGATAATGCGCATGCGCTCCAGCAATTGCTGGCGACGGGCTTTCAATTCGCTGATCTGCTTGATGCGCTCGTCCAGCACGGCGATCTGCCCGGAGAGGTGGCTATTGCGGGCAACCTGGTGGTCGATGGCGCCGTCGAGGTAGCGGACGGCGACCAGGACCACGCCGACCGCCCCGACCAGCGCCGCGACCAAGGCCAGCAGAAAGCGCTTGCGCCGCTCTTCGCGCAGCTCTTCGCGCCAGGGAAGCAGGTTGATCCGCGCCATCAGTCGAAACTCCTGAGGGCCAGCCCACAGGCAATCATCAGGGCCGGTGCGTCACTGGCCAGGGCACCGGCATTGACCTTGCTGCTCAGGGCCATGTTGGTAAACGGGTTGGCCACCTGGGTCGGCGTGCCCAGGCGCTGCTCGATCAGCCGATCCAGGCCAGCGACCGAAGCTGTGCCCCCAGCCAGCAGAATGTGGTCCACAGCGCTGTACTGGCCCGAGGCGAAGAAGAATTGCAGGGAGCGCGAGACCTGCTGCACCAGGGCCTCGCGAAAAGGTTGCAACACTTCGCCGAGATAATCGTCCGGCAACCCACCCTGCTTCTTTGCCAGGCCGGCCTGCTCGGATGTCAGGCCGTAGCGGCGCTGGATCTCTTCGGTCAACTGGCGGCCGCCGAACAATTGTTCGCGGGTATAGATGATGCGCCCGTTATGCAACACGCTGAGGGTGGTCATGGTGGCGCCGATGTCGATGACCGCCACCGTCAGCCGTTCCTGGGACGCCGCCAATTGCGTGGCGAGCAGGCCAAACGCTCGCTCCAGCGCATAAGCCTCCACATCGACCACCCGGGCCGTCAGCCCGGCGAGCGCCAACGCAGCCTCGCGAACCTCGACGTTTTCCTTGCGACAGGCCGCCAGCAGCACTTCGACGCGCTCGGCGCTGCGCGGCGAAACGCCCACCACCTCGAAATCAATGGCCACCTCATCCAGCGGATAGGGAATGTACTGATCGGCCTCGATCTTGAGCTGGTTCTCCATGTCGTCGTCGGACAGGCCCGCGTCCATCTCGATGATCTTGGTGATCACCGCCGAACCCGCCACGGCCACCGCCACGCTGCGCAAGGGTGTCTTGGCCTTGGCCAACAGCCGCGACAACGCCTGGCCCACCCCTTCGAGCTCGGCGATGTTCTTCTCGATCACGGCGTTGGCCGGCAACGGTTCGACCGCATAGGACTCGACGCGGTACCGCTCGCCCTGGCGACTCAACTCGAGCAGCTTCACCGACGTCGAACTGATGTCGATCCCCAGAAGCGCATGGGCTTTTTTATTGAAGAGTCGTAGCACTACCAATTCCCTATGACTATCCGTGAGTTACGGACTCTCTAATATGCATTGCGTTCAATCACGGCCGTCCGACGGACGTCCGGATGGCATTCCCGACGAAAAAAAATGCTTATAATGCCCAGCGTTTTTTTCGCTTTGTTGCACGCTCGGGTTCTTCCCTGCACCTGGCGCCTTTTTCATTCTTTGCCTGGATATCCAAAAGCCTTGATTCGTCTGCTGAAATTTTTCGGATGGTCCATCGTCGCCGTTTTCTGCGGACTGCTCCTGGGCCTGAGCGGTGCCTTTCTTTACCTTAGTCCGGGATTGCCGTCCGTGGAGGCACTGAGAAGTATTCAGTTGCAGATTCCTTTGCGGGTGTACAGCAGCGATAACAAGCTGATCGCCGAATTTGGCGAAATGCGCCGCACACCGATCCGTTTCGCCGACATTCCCCCCAATTTCATCAATGCGTTACTAAGTGCTGAAGACGATAACTTCGCCAACCACTACGGCGTCGATCCCGGCAGCCTGATGCGCGCCGCCAGCCAGTTGGTCAAGAGCGGACACATCCAGTCCGGCGGCAGCACCATCACCATGCAGGTGGCCAAGAACTTCTTCCTGACCAGCGAGCGCAGCTTCTCGCGCAAGACCACCGAGATCCTCCTGGCCCTGCAGATCGAGCGGCAGTTGACCAAGGATGAAATCCTCGAGCTCTACGTGAACAAGATTTACCTGGGCAACCGCGCCTACGGCATCGAGGCGGCGGCACAGGTGTATTACGGCAAGTCGATCCGCGACGTGAGCCTGGCGCAGATGGCGATGATCGCCGGCCTGCCCAAGGCGCCGTCGCGCTTCAACCCACTCGCCAACCCGGCGCGCAGCAAGGAGCGTCGCGACTGGATCCTGGGGCGCATGTACAAGCTCGGCAAGATCAGCGAGGCCGACTACACCGCCGCGATCAATGAGCCGCTGAACGCCAGTTATCACGTACCGACCCCGGAAGTGAACGCCCCGTACATCGCCGAGATGGCCCGTGCCGAGATGGTTGGGCGCTATGGCAGCGACGCCTACACCGAAGGTTTCCGCGTCACCACCACGGTGCCGAGCAACCTGCAGGAAATGGCCAACACCGCGCTGCACGAGGGCCTGATGACCTACGACCAGCGCCACGGCTACCGCGGTCCTGAATCGCGCCTGCCGGGCAAGACCAAGGAAGCCTGGGCCCTGGAGTTGACCAAGCAACGCACAATCAGCAGCCTGGAGCCGGCGATCGTCACCTCGGTGGACAAGGACGGCATCAAGGTGCTGACCCGCAACGGCGAGCTGGAAGAACACGTGGCCTGGGACACCATGAAATGGGCCCGTCCGTTCCTCAATACCAACAGCATGGGCGCCAACCCACGGCAGCCGTCGGACGTTGCCCAGGTCGGTGACCTGATCCGCGTCCAGCGCCAGGCGGACAACACGCTCAAGTTCAGCCAGATCCCGGCGGCCCAGGGCGCCCTGGTGTCCCTTGATCCGCAGGATGGGGCCATTCGCTCGCTGGTGGGTGGCTTCGCCTTCGAGCAAAGCAATTACAACCGTGCACTGCAGGCCAAGCGCCAGCCGGGCTCGAGCTTCAAGCCGTTCGTCTACAGCGCCGCCCTGGATAACGGCTACACAGCCGCCAGCCTGGTGAACGACGCGCCGATCGTGTTCGTCGACGAGTACCTGGACAAGGTCTGGCGGCCGAAGAACGACACCAATACGTTCCTCGGCCCGATCCGCCTGCGCGAGGCGCTGTACAAATCCCGCAACCTGGTATCGATCCGCCTGTTGCAGGCGCTGGGCGTGGATCGCACCATCGACTACATCAGCAAGTTCGGTTTCAACAAGCAGGACCTGCCGCGTAACCTGTCCCTGGCCCTGGGCACCGCGACCCTGACACCGATGGAAATCGCCACGGGCTGGAGCACGTTCGCCAACGGCGGCTACAAGATCACCCCGTACATCATCGACAAGATCGAAAGTCGCAACGGCGAGACATTGTTCGTGGCCAACCCGCCACGGGTCCCCACGGGCGAGCAGGCCAGCGATGGCGTCGCCGCACCGACCACCGACACGTTCACGGTCAATGCGACGCCAGGCGAAGCCACCACGGCCCCAGGCCTGCCGCAAGCACCCGCCGTCGCGGAGCGCATTGTCGATGGCCGCACCACCTTCATTCTCAACAGCATGTTGCAGGACGTGATCAAGCTTGGCACCGGCCGTCGCGCCCTGGCCCTGGGCCGCACCGACCTGGCGGGCAAGACCGGTACCACCAACGAATCCAAGGACGCCTGGTTCTCCGGCTACAACGCCGATTACGTGACCACGGTCTGGACCGGTTTCGACCAGCCCGAAAGCCTGGGGCGCCGTGAGTTCGGCGGCACCGTGGCGCTGCCGATCTGGATGACCTACATGGGCGCCGCCCTCAAGGACAAGCCGCCGCACACCCAGCCGGAACCGGAAGGCATCCTCAGCCTGCGGGTCGACCCGGTCAGCGGCCGCGCGGCCACGCCGGGCACCCCGGGTGCGTACTTCGAGCTGTTCAAGAGCGAAGACACGCCACCGTCGGTCAACGAGCTGGGCAATGGCGTCGCACCGGGCAGCCCGCTGCCAGCGGACGAAGCGGCGCCGATCGATTTGTTCTGACCGGTCTCATCCAAAAGCCCCGCCTTCGAAAGAAGTGCGGGGCTTTTTATGCCGCGCAAGGCCCCTATGGCGAGGGGATTTATCCCCGCTGGGCTGCGCAGCAGCCCCAAATCCAGACTGCGCGGAACAATACATGAAACCGCGTCAGCCAAATGACGACTGCTACGCAGCCGAGCGGGGATAAATCCCCTCGCCACAGGTTGTCGGCTTGCCCAGCAACGGGTTTCCACCCATAAAATCCAGACAAAAAAAGCCCCGGCTCGCAAGAGCCGGGGCTTTTCGTTGAAGCGCTACAACGGCTTAGCCGTTGAACACATCATCCACGCTCTTGAGCGGGTAGTTTTTCGGGTACGGCAGGGTGGCCACGCCCGTCTCGATGGCGGCCTTGGCCACGGCATCGGAGATCAGGGTGATCAGGCGGGCGTCCATTGGTTTCGGGATGATGTACTCACGACCGAATTCCAGCTTGATGCCGCCGTAGGCGTCGCACACTTCCTGAGGCACCGGCAGCTTGGCCAGTTCGCGCAGGGCGTTGGCGGCCGCGACTTTCATCTCTTCGTTGATGCGCTTGGCGCGAACGTCCAGGGCACCACGGAAGATGAACGGGAAGCCCAGTACGTTGTTGACCTGGTTCGGGTAGTCCGAACGGCCGGTGGCCATGATCACGTCGCTGCGAGTCGCGTGCGCCAGTTCCGGGGAGATTTCCGGGTCCGGGTTCGAGCAGGCGAACACGATCGGGTTCGGCGCCATGCGCAGCAGGTTTTCCGGGCTCAGCAGGTTCGGACCCGACAGGCCGACGAACACGTCTGCACCGTCCAGCGCGTCCGCCAGGGAGCGCTTGTCGGTCGCGTGGGCGAAGACGGCCTTGTATTGGTTCAGGTCGTCACGGCCGGAGTGGATCACGCCGGTACGGTCGACCATGAAGATGTTTTCGATCTTGGCGCCCATGCTCACCAGCAACTTCATGCAGGAGATGGCCGCAGCGCCGGCACCCAGGCAGACGATCTTGGCTTCCGGAAGGGTCTTGCCGGCGATTTCCAGGGCGTTGATCATGCCGGCCGCGGTGACGATGGCGGTGCCGTGCTGGTCATCGTGGAACACCGGGATGTCGCACTGTTCAATCAGGGCGCGCTCGATCTCGAAGCACTCAGGTGCCTTGATGTCTTCCAGGTTGATGCCACCGAAGGTGATGGAGATGCGCTTGACGGTGTCGATGAAGGCTTGCGGGCTCTCGGAATCGACTTCGATGTCGAATACGTCGATACCGGCGAAGCGCTTGAACAGTACGCCCTTGCCTTCCATGACTGGCTTGGAAGCCAATGGGCCGAGGTTACCCAGGCCGAGAATCGCGGTGCCATCGGAAATGACTGCAACCAGGTTGCCTTTACCGGTGTATTTGTAGGCCAGTTCAGGGTCGCGAGCGATTTCGCGGACTGGTTCGGCTACGCCGGGGCTGTAGGCCAGCGACAAGTCGCGAGCAGTAGCGGTGGCCTTGGTGAGCTCGACACTCAGCTTTCCTGGACGAGGATGCGCGTGATATTCGAGAGCGGCAGTTTTCAGATCAGACATGTGGGCATTCCGCTTTTTACTGTGTTGGACAGACGGACCGCCGAGGATACGCGCCTCGCAAAGTCCCTACAAGACTGACCAGTCACTGCTGTCAAGCGCCCTACTCTACGACTTTGGACCAAGAGCCGCGAAACACAAGGGCCACATGCATACAATCCGACAGAATAATGTCTACAATTATTTTTCCTACAGGACCGCTTCCAACATGGCCGGATCGGTCAGCGGCAGCATCCATCGTGCCTGACCAGCCCTGGTCCCGCCACGCCGGGCGCGGTCGACGACCCAGCCACGGGCCTCGATTTTCCGCCCCTTGAGCCGCTCCAGGGCCGAGGCGTCGAAGCGCCTCTGCAAACCCGGCGCGATGTGCAGGACAACCGGCCCCTGCAATTTAATCCAGACACCACCGCGATTGCGCTGCACGCTTTCTACCCGCCCGCTCGTCAGCACGAAACCGGGTGCATTGATCTGCTCCGCTCGCACGACGGGCGATTTGCTCCAGAGACCAGATCCGGCTTGCCGCGCATGCCGTTCGGCCATTTGCTGGCAACCGACCAGGTCGACGTTCGGCGCGACCGCCACCAGAAAACCCAACCCTTCGGCAATCAGGCGCTCTTCGAGGTTCTCGCCTTGGGCGTTGTAGACATGGGCCAGCGTGCGACCGTAATCATCGCGGTCGTCCTTGCCAGGCAATACGCCCACCCGGCCATCGTTGGCGGCCACCAGGGCTTCGAGTCGCTGGCGCGCCGCCACGGCGAAGGGTTCGTCGGCGCGGCCGCGCTTGCCCAGCTCGGGGCTGTTGAGACCGATCATCCGAATGCGGCGACCATCCTCCAGGTACAAGGTGTCGCCGTCCACCACACGCTGCACCGCCACCTGGGGCAGGCTGCCCGGCGAAGGACAGGCCCCCAGGGCGCCACCGAGCCAAATCGCAGACACAAAAAAGGCGCCCGCAAGGGACGCCTTCTTTATCAATCTGGAGCAGTCGAAACGACCATCCAAAATGATCAGCCTCAGGCTTTTGGAGTAACTTTGCCGAAAGCACCGAAACGATCGGCGAACTTCTGAACGCGGCCGCCGGTATCCAGAGTCTTTTGCTTACCGGTGTAGAACGGGTGGCATTCGTTGCAAACGTCGATCGCCAGGGCTTTGCCGTAGGTCGAACGCGTTTCGAACTTGTTGCCGCAGCTGCAGGTTACGGCAATTGCTGGGTATTCCGGATGGATATCGGTTTTCATGCTGTTTTCCTCAGGCTAGCGTGCCGCCACCCAACACTATTGTTGAATACCGCACGTAATTAGGCCGCGGATTCTACCAGACATCGTCATTCGCGCAAGCTGTCGCTTATACCAACCGTCTGCTAGGCTCGCGCCCTCAAGCACAATCCCTGTGGGAGCGAGCTTGCTCGCGATAGCGATGGGTCAGTTGCGGTGATGTTGGCTGTGCCGCCGCTTTCGCGAGCAAGCTCGCTCCCACATTGAATCGCGCTCAGCCTTGCGAACTTGTCCGCTTATCGAGATTCCCCGCGTGCCCAACGCCATCCTGCGCCTCGCCCTGCCCTCGCCCCTGCGCCGCCTGTTCGACTACCGCGCCCCCGCCGGGGTCCTGCGCGCCCAGTTGCAGCCGGGCATGCGCCTGCGAGTGCCGTTCGGCCGGCGGGAAATGATCGGCATCCTGGTGGAGGTCACCGATCACAGCGAGGTCCCGGTCGACAAGCTCAAGCCAGCCCTGGCCCTGCTCGACGCCACGCCGCCGCTGCCCGCCTCGCTGTTCAAGTTGTGCCTGTGGACGTCCCAGTATTACCAGCACAGCCTCGGCGACACCCTGAGCTGGGCGCTGCCGGTGCTGCTGCGCCAGGGTGAACTGGCCGAGACGCGCCAGGAGCGGTTCTGGTCGGTGGCTCCGGGGGCCTCGCTGGATGATCCGCGCATCGCCCGCGCGCCACGCCAGCGCGAGGCCTTGGCGACCCTCGCCCAACATCCCCATGGCGTGGCCCACCAACTGCTGAGCAAACTGATGCTCAGCAAGGACAGCCTCGATTTGTTGTTGGCCAAGGACCTGGTCCAGGTGGAGATCCGCCGGCACGCCCCCGGCGCCCGCCACGAACATTGGCTGGCCCAGCCGGAACTGCCGCTCAACGCCGAACAGCGCGCCGCTTGCGAAGCGATTCGCGCAGGTTTCGACAGTTATCACGCCTTTCTGCTGGCGGGCGTCACCGGCAGCGGCAAGACCGAGGTCTACCTGCAACTGATCCGCCAGACCCTGGAGGCCGGCAAGCAGGCCCTGGTGCTGATTCCGGAAATCAACCTCGGCCCCCAGACCCTGGCGCGTTTCGAGCAACGCTTCAACGCGCGGATCGCCCTGGTGCACTCAGCAGTCAACGACCGCGAGCGCCTGGAGGCCTGGCTCGCCGCCCGGGACGGCGAGGCCGATATCATCATCGGCACCCGCTCGGCCCTGTTCACGCCGATGAAAAACCCCGGCCTGATCATCATCGACGAAGAACACGACGGCTCTTATAAACAGCAGGAGGGCCTGCGCTATCACGCCCGCGACCTGGCACTGGTGCGCGCCCGCCAGGAAAACATCCCCATTGTCCTCGGCTCGGCCACGCCCTCGCTGGAAAGCCTGCACAACGCCTACACCGGCCGCTACGGCCTGCTGCGCCTCAACGAGCGGGCCGGCGGCGCCAAGCAA
Source organism: Pseudomonas sp. NFACC37-1 (assembly GCF_900101575.1). Lineage (NCBI taxonomy): Bacteria > Pseudomonadati > Pseudomonadota > Gammaproteobacteria > Pseudomonadales > Pseudomonadaceae > Pseudomonas > Pseudomonas sp. NFACC37-1. Next base: position 23,076 of record NZ_FMUZ01000039.1, read on the forward strand.
CCGCGGTTCCTGCGCCTGGACGTGAAAAGTCGTCCACTGGACAGCGGTATTTCCGGGCCGATGCAGCAAGCCATCGGCCAGACCCTGGCCGCCGGGCAACAGGTCCTGGTGTTCCTCAATCGCCGCGGTTTTGCCCCAACTCTGCTGTGCCACGACTGCGGCTGGATGTCTGGCTGCGAACGCTGCGACGCGCGGATGACCGTGCATCAGCGCCATGGCGAGCTGCGTTGCCACCATTGCGGCCACGTCGAACGCGTGCCAAGGCATTGCCCCCAGTGCGGCAAAGTGGACCTGCGCCCGGTCGGCGCCGGCACCGAACGCGCCGAGGAACGGCTGGGCATCCTGTTTCCGGACTATCCGGTCTTGCGGGTGGATCGCGACAGCACCTCGCGCAAGGACGCGATGAACCAGTTGTTCGCGACGATCCAGAAGGGCCAGCCGTGCATATTGGTCGGCACACAGATGCTCGCCAAGGGGCATCACTTTCCGCGGGTCACGCTGGTGTCGATCCTCGATGCCGATGGCGGGCTGTTCTCCGGCGACTTCCGCGCCAGCGAGCGCATGGCGCAGTTGATCGTCCAGGTCGCCGGCCGGGCCGGACGGGCCGAAGAGCCGGGCAAAGTGATTATCCAGACGCACCTGGCCGATCACCCGCTGTTGATCCAACTGACCGAGCAGGGGTACTTCGCCTTCGCCGAACAGGCCTTGAGCGAACGCCGCAGCGCCGGCCTGCCGCCGTTTGCCCACTTGGCGCTGCTGCGGGCCGAAGCCCACAAGCCGGGGCAGGCCGAAGGCTTCCTCGATGAGGCCTGTAGCGAGGCGGAGCGTTTGCTGGCAGAGCAGAGCCTCACCGGCATCGAACTCCTGGGGCCAGTGCCAGCGCCGATGGAGCGCCGGGCGGGGCGCTATCGCGCGCAGCTTTTATTGCAGGCCAACGCCCGGGCGCCGCTGCATCGGCTATTGAGTGCCTGGTTGCTGGCGCTGGAGCAGATGCCCAGCGGACGGGCGGTGCGTTGGTCGCTGGATGTGGATCCGGTGGATTTGTATTGATTGAGCAGATCGCAAGCTTTGCCCCCTGTGGGAGCGGGCTTGCTCGCGAAGGCGGTGGGTCAGTTGTGGTGATGTTGGCTGTGCCGCCGCTTTCGCGAGCAAGCCCGCTCCCACAGGTGGACCGAGTGCATCCAGGCCAGCAAGAATAGTCACCACACATCCCCAACCGACCCGCTACAGTTGGCAAGCTCGTCCGGGCCACGGATAATGCCCAGTTTTTCCACCAGCGCATCGAAGCGCCGCCGCGCCTGCGGTTGAAAGAGAAGACCATGAAAGACACCATTCGCCAGCTCATCCAGCAAGCCATCGCCCAACTCGTCACTGAAGGTGTGCTGCCAGAAGGCCTGTCGCCGGCGATTCAGGTCGAGAACACCCGCGACAAGACCCACGGCGACTTTGCCAGCAACATCGCGATGATGCTCGCCAAGCCGGCCGGCATGAAACCTCGCGACCTGGCGGAAAAAATCATCGCCGCGCTGCCGGCCGACGAGAACGTCAGCAAGGCTGACATCGCCGGCCCCGGGTTCATCAATTTCTTCCAGAACACCCAGGCCCTGGCTTCGCGCCTGGATGCGGCCCTGGCCGACGAACGCATTGGCGTGCGCAAGGCCGGCCCGTTGCAGCGCACCGTGGTCGACCTCTCGGCCCCCAACCTCGCCAAGGAAATGCACGTCGGCCACCTGCGCTCGACCATCATCGGCGACGGCGTGGCCCGGGTCCTGGAGTTTCTTGGCGACACCGTGATCCGCCAGAACCATGTTGGCGACTGGGGCACCCAGTTCGGCATGCTGATGGCCTACCTGCAGGAAAATCCGATCACCAGCGACGAACTGTCGGACCTGGAGAACTTCTACCGCGCCGCCAAGCAACGCTTCGACGAGTCGCCCGAGTTCGCCGACCGTGCCCGTGGCCTGGTGGTCAAGCTGCAAGCCGGCGATGCCGAGTGCCTGGCACTGTGGAGCAAGTTCAAGGACATCTCCCTGTCCCACTGCCAGAAAATCTACGAGCTGCTGAACGTCAAATTGACCATGGCCGACGTGATGGGCGAAAGCGCCTACAACGACGACCTGGTCAACGTGGTCAACGACCTCAGGGCCAAGGGCATGCTGGTGGAAAGCAACGGCGCCCAGTGCGTGTTCCTCGACCAGTTCAAGACCGCCGACGGCGAGCCGTTGCCGGTGATCATCGTCAAGGCCGATGGTGGCTACCTCTACGCCACCACCGACCTGGCCGCCGTGCGCTACCGCAACAGCGTGCTCAAGGCCGATCGAGTGCTTTATTTCGTCGACCAACGCCAGGCCCTGCACTTCCAGCAAGTGTTCGAAGTGGCGCGCCTGGCCGGCTTCGTGACCCGTCCGATGGAAATGGAACACATGGGTTTCGGCACCATGAACGGCGCCGACGGCCGCCCGTTCAAGACCCGCGATGGCGGCACAGTGAAGCTGATCGACCTGCTGACCGAAGCCCAGGACCGCGCCTACACCCTGGTCAAGGGCAAGAACCCGGACCTGGCCGAGGACGAGTTGCGCAAGATCGCCAAGGTGGTGGGCATCGACGCGGTGAAATACGCCGACCTGTCCAAGCATCGCACCAGCGACTACAGCTTCAACTTCGACCTGATGCTCAACTTCGAAGGCAATACCGCGCCGTACCTGCTGTACGCCTACACCCGCGTGGCGGGGGTGTTCCGCAAGCTCGGCAAGGGCTTTAACGAAGTGGACGGCCAGATTGTGCTCGAGGCCTCTCAGGAACAGGAGCTGGCGGCGAAGCTGGCGCAGTTCGGCGAGGTCCTGAACAACGTCGCCGACAAGGGCACGCCGCACACCCTGTGTGCCTACCTGTATGACGTCGCCGGCCTGTTCTCCAGCTTCTACGAGAACTGTCCGATCCTCAATGCGCAAACCCCGGAGCAAATGCAGAGCCGCCTGCGCCTCGCCGCACTGACCGGGCGCACGCTCAAGCAAGGCCTGGAACTGCTGGGCCTGGAAACCCTGGAGCGCATGTAAGTTGGCCGCCAAGAAAAAACCTGCACCCAAGCGCGGCGCCAGTCGTTACCAGCCTCCAGCCAAAAAACCGATTCCAGGTTGGTTGTGGATGGCCATCGGCCTGACCGTCGGCGCGTTCATTGTGTTCTTGATGAAGCTGGAACCGGGCCAGGGCGATGACGTCAAGCGCGTCCGGCAAGAGCAGCAGAAAGCCACCCGCATCGCCGAGGCCAACAAGACCCCGCCGAGCCCGACACAACCGGTGAAGCCGAAGTACGACTTCTACACGTTGCTGCCGGAATCGGAAGTCATCGTGCCGCCCGATGCCGTGCCGGAGAAAACCCTGCCGACGCCGCAAGTGCCCACCACACCGGTGACCCCGGCCGAAGCGGCGAAGATCGACACCGCTCGCGCCCAGGCGGCCCTGGCCGGCATCACGCCGCCACCGGCCCCTCCGGTGCAGAAAGCCGCGCCGGTGACGAAGTTCTTCCTGCAGGCCGGTTCGTTCCGCAAGGAAGCCGACGCCGACAAGGTCCGCGCGCAGATCATTCTGCTGGGCCAATCCGTGTCCGTGGAATCCGGAACGGTGAAGGACGAAACGTGGTACCGGGTCCTGGTCGGTCCGTTCAGCAACCGCGAAGAACTAACCAAGGCCCAGAAACAATTGGCCGGCAGTGGTTTCAGCAACCTGTTGTTACAACAACGCCAGAGCCGCTGAACCAGGCGACACCAACCCTTGTGGTGAGGGGATTTATCCCCGCGGGGCTGCGAAGCAGCCCCAAGAAAGCTTGATGTATTCGGCCCTGACACACCGAGGCGGCAGGTTTTTAGGGCCGCTGCGCGCCCCAGCGGGGATAAATCCCCTCACCACAGGATCGCGGAACAATCACAGCGCACCGCTCATCCCCTCTACGCCCCCACAGTTGAAAAAAACCACGCCACCCCCATATGAGTTCCATCCGGGCATTTTCGCCCCGCTGCGTGGAGACTCTCCCTTGACCACCATCGTTTCAGTCCGCCGTCATGGCAAAGTCGTCATGGGCGGCGACGGCCAGGTTTCACTGGGCAACACCGTGATGAAAGGCAATGCGAAGAAAGTCCGCCGCCTGTATCACGGCGAGGTCATCGCCGGTTTCGCCGGCGCCACCGCCGACGCTTTCACTCTGTTCGAACGATTCGAAGGCCAACTTGAAAAACACCAGGGCCATCTGGTCCGCGCCGCCGTGGAGCTGGCCAAGGAATGGCGGACCGACCGCTCCCTGAGCCGCCTCGAGGCCATGCTCGCAGTCGCCAACAAGGACGCTTCGCTGATCATCACCGGCAATGGCGACGTCGTTGAGCCCGAAGATGGCTTGATCGCCATGGGTTCCGGCGGTGCCTACGCCCAGGCCGCGGCCAGCGCCCTGCTGAAAAAAACCGACCTGTCGGCCCGTGAGATCGTCGAGACCGCCTTGGGCATCGCCGGCGACATCTGCGTCTTCACCAACCACACCCAGACCATTGAGGAGCAGGACCTCGCCGAATAAGCCTGCCACCCGTGCACCGGCTCATTCTTGCTTGAGGACCGCCAATTATTATGTCCATGACTCCCCGCGAAATCGTCCACGAACTCAACCGCCATATCATCGGCCAGGACGATGCCAAGCGCGCCGTCGCCATCGCCCTGCGTAACCGCTGGCGCCGGATGCAGCTGCCCGAAGAGCTGCGCGTCGAAGTGACCCCCAAGAACATCCTGATGATCGGCCCGACCGGTGTCGGCAAGACCGAAATCGCCCGGCGCCTGGCCAAGCTCGCCAACGCGCCGTTCATCAAGGTCGAAGCCACCAAGTTCACCGAAGTCGGCTATGTCGGCCGCGACGTCGAGTCGATCATCCGTGACCTGGCCGATGCCGCCATCAAGCTGCTGCGCGAACAGGAAATCACCAAGGTCCGCCACCGCGCCGAAGACGCCGCCGAAGAGCGCATCCTCGACGCCCTGCTGCCACCGGCGCGCATGGGCTTCAACGCCGACGCCGCCGCGACCCAGGACTCCAACACCCGCCAGCTGTTCCGCAAGCGCCTGCGCGAAGGCCAGTTGGACGACAAGGAAATCGAGATCGAAGTGGCCGAGATGGCCGGCGTCGACATTTCCGCGCCGCCGGGCATGGAAGAAATGACCAACCAGTTGCAGAGCCTGTTTGCCAACATGGGCAAGGGCAAGAAGAAAAGCCGCAAGCTCAAGGTCAAGGAAGCGCTGAAGCTGGTGCGCGACGAAGAAGCCGGCCGCCTGGTCAACGAAGAAGAATTGAAGGCCAAGGCCCTGGAAGCGGTCGAGCAGCATGGCATTGTGTTCATCGACGAAATCGACAAGGTCGCCAAGCGCGGCAACGTCGGCGGTGCCGATGTGTCCCGCGAAGGGGTGCAACGCGACCTGCTGCCGCTGATCGAAGGCTGCACGGTCAACACCAAGCTGGGCATGGTCAAGACCGACCACATCCTGTTCATCGCTTCCGGTGCGTTCCACCTGAGCAAACCGAGCGACCTGGTGCCGGAACTGCAGGGTCGCCTGCCGATCCGTGTCGAACTCAAGGCGCTGACGCCGGAAGACTTCGAACGCATCCTGAGCGAGCCCCATGCGTCCCTGACCGAGCAGTATTGCGCGCTGCTCAAGACCGAAGGCCTGAGCATCGAGTTCACGCCAGAAGGTATCAAGCGCCTGGCCCAGATCGCCTGGCAGGTCAACGAGAAGACCGAGAACATCGGTGCCCGTCGCCTGCACACGTTGCTCGAACGCTTGCTCGAGGAAGTGTCGTTCAGCGCCGGCGACCTAGCCAGCGCCCACAACGAAGCGCCGATCCTCATCGACGCCGAGTACGTCAACAGCCACCTGGGTGAATTGGCGCAGAACGAAGACCTGTCGCGGTATATTCTTTAAGCTGCAAGTTGTAAGCCTCAAGCTGCAAGCTGGTCACCTCCAGCTTGTAGCTTGTAGCTTGTAGCTTGTAGCTTGTAGCTTGTAAGCTGCCTTCATGACCAAACTCCCCACCGCCATCAACCTGCACAAAGCCTCCAAGACCCTGACGCTCAAATACGCGCCGGACGAGGAGTATCACCTGCCCGCCGAATTCCTGCGGGTGCACTCGCCTTCCGCCGAGGTCCAGGGCCATGGCAAACCCATCCTGCAATACGGCAAGCTCGACGTTGCCCTGACCAAGGTCGAACCCGCCGGCCAGTACGCACTGAAACTGACCTTCGACGACGGCCACGACAGCGGATTGTTCACCTGGGACTATCTCTACCAGTTGGCGGTGCGCCAGCAGGACCTGTGGAACGATTATCTTGGCGAACTCAAGGCCGCCGGAAAAACCCGCGATCCGAACGCGTCCGTCGTCAAGCTGATGCTCTAGCTCAAGGGCTGGCGCTTTAGGGCGATTTTTCTAGACTCATCTGCTTGAATGCCCGCGCAGCAACGTCAATGACTGGCCTGCTTGCGAAAAAAATTAAACTCGGGTAACCAATGGAGCTGGCAAGTTCCCTGCAAAGGAACCGGCGAGTTCCTGGCATACGTTTCCTCATTGGCCCTCGATGCGGAATTAATGGTCACCCGAGCAGCGTACCTGGTATCGGCTGTGTGGCTTCATGGCACCAACCGGGTACTCGTCTGAAGGACAATGGAGCGTCGTAGATGAGCAACAAGAACAACGATGACCTGAAGTACCAGGCCTCGGAAAACACCCTGGGGTTGAATCCCGTCGTCGGCTTGCGCAGGAAAGACCTGCTGGCCTCTGCCCGCATGGTGCTGAAGCAGGCCATCAGGCAACCGCTGCACAGCGTCAAGCATGTCGCCCATTTCAGCGTCGAACTCAAGAATGTCCTGTTCGGCAAATCCGAACTGCAACCGGCCGGCGACGACCGTCGTTTCGCCGACCCGGCGTGGAGCCAGAACCCGCTCTACAAACGCTACCTGCAAACCTACCTGGCGTGGCGCAAGGAGCTGCACGCCTGGATCGACGACAGCAGCCTCTCGCCCGCGGACATCAGCCGCGGGCATTTCGTGATCAACCTGATGACCGAAGCCATGGCCCCGACCAATTCGGCGGCCAACCCGGCGGCGGTCAAGCGCTTCTTCGAAACCGGCGGCAAGAGCCTGCTGGACGGCCTGTCCCACCTGGCCAAGGACCTGGTGCACAACGGCGGGATGCCGAGCCAGGTGAACATGGGCGCGTTCGAGGTCGGCAAGAGCCTGGGCGTGACCGAAGGCGCCGTGGTGTTTCGCAACGACGTGCTGGAGCTGATCCAGTACCGGCCCATCACCGAGCAGGTCCACGAACGACCGCTGCTGGTGGTGCCGCCACAGATCAACAAGTTCTACGTGTTCGACCTGAGCCCGGACAAGAGCCTGGCGCGCTTCTGCCTGCGCAGCAACGTGCAGACCTTCATCATCAGCTGGCGCAACCCCACCAAGGAGCAGCGCGAGTGGGGCCTGTCGACCTACATCGAGGCGCTCAAGGAAGCGGTGGATGTGGTCACGGCCATCACCGGCAGCAAGGACGTGAACATGCTCGGCGCCTGCTCGGGCGGCATCACCTGCACCGCGCTGCTGGGCCATTACGCCGCCCTCGGCGAGAAAAAGGTCAATGCCCTGACCTTGCTGGTGAGCGTGCTCGACACCACCCTGGACACCGACGTGGCGCTGTTCGTCGACGAACAGACCCTGGAAGCGGCCAAGCGCCACTCCTACCAGGCCGGCGTACTCGAAGGCCGCGACATGGCCAAGGTCTTCGCCTGGATGCGCCCCAACGACCTGATCTGGAACTACTGGGTCAACAATTACCTGCTGGGCAACGAACCGCCCGTGTTCGACATCCTGTTCTGGAACAACGACACCACGCGGCTGCCGGCGGCGTTCCACGGCGACCTCATCGAAATGTTCAAGAACAATCCACTGATCCGCCCCAACGCACTGGAAGTGTGCGGCACCCCCATCGATCTCAAGCAGGTCACCGCCGATATCTTCTCCCTGGCCGGCACCAACGACCACATCACGCCGTGGAAATCCTGCTACAAGTCGGCGCAGTTGTTTGGCGGCAAGGTGGAGTTCGTGCTGTCGAGCAGCGGCCATATCCAAAGCATTCTCAACCCGCCAGGCAACCCCAAGTCGCGCTACATGACCAGTGATGACATGCCGGCCAAGGCCGAAGACTGGCAGGAGAACTCAACCAAACACACCGACTCCTGGTGGCTGCACTGGCAAGCCTGGCAGGCCGAGCGCTCGGGCAAACTGAAAAAAGCCCCGACCGTGCTGGGCAACAAGGCCTACCCGGCCGGTGAAGCAGCGCCCGGCACCTATGTGCATGAGCGATAAGGGATGCAACTCGTCTGCTGCGGGGTGGGCTTGCTCACGAATACATCCCGCCAGCCGACACGCTGATAACCCCCTGTGGGAGCGAGCTTGCTCGCGATGACGGTGTATCAGGCAACAGCGATGCTGGCTGTGATGCCCTCATCGCGAGCAAGCTCGCCCCCACAGGGACGGGTTATATGAACGACAGCGATTCACCTGATAGGGCTTGAAGCATGCCGCAACCGTACATCTTCCGTACCGTCGATCTGGATGGCCAGACCTTGCGCACCGCGGTACGTCCCGGCAAGCCTCACTTGACGCCCTTGCTTATTTTCAACGGCATCGGCGCCAACCTGGAGCTGGTGTTCCCGTTCATCCAGGCCCTGGACCCGGACCTGGAAGTCATCGCCTTTGACGTGCCCGGTGTCGGCGGTTCATCGACGCCCAACCGGCCGTATCGCTTTCCAGGCCTGGCCAAGCTCACCGCGCGGATGCTCGATTACCTCGACTACGGGCAGGTCAACGTGATCGGCGTGTCCTGGGGGGGCGCCCTGGCCCAGCAGTTTGCCTACGACTACCCGGAGCGCTGCAAGAAGCTGGTGCTGGCGGCCACGGCTGCCGGGGCGGTGATGGTGCCGGGCAAACCGAAGGTGCTGTGGATGATGGCCAGCCCCCGGCGCTACGTTCAGCCCTCCCATGTGATGCGTATCGCACCGCTGATCTATGGTGGTTCGTTTCGCCGTGATCCGAGCCTGGCGGCCAGCCACGCGGCCAAGGTTCGTTCGGCGGGCAAGCTCGGTTATTACTGGCAACTGTTCGCCGGCCTCGGCTGGACCAGCATCCATTGGCTGCACAAGATCCACCAGCCGACACTGGTGCTGGCCGGTGATGACGACCCGCTGATTCCCTTGATCAACATGCGCATGCTGGCCTGGCGCATCCCCAACGCCCAGTTGCACATCATCGATGACGGCCATCTGTTCCTGATCACCCGGGCCGAAGCGGTGGCGCCGATCATCATGAAGTTTCTGGAGGAAGAACGTCAGCGTGCCGTGATGCATCCGCATCCCTCGCCGCTGGGCGGCGGCTGAAACCCGCCCATTAGCGCCTGGCAGGACGCCGGATCGCGCAGCGACCCGAAACAGCGACTATGTTGTCTGGTTCGGTGTGTTTGTTTTTAGCCTGATGACGAAGGAGTTGACTCATGCGCGACAGACCGGCGAAGGGTTCCATGCCCGCCCCTGCCAGTTTCATCAACGCACAAAGTGCGGTCACCGGCCTGCGTGGCAGGGACCTGCTGTCCACTTTGCGCAGCGTGGCCGCACACGGCTTGCGCAACCCGGTGCACAGTGCCCGGCATGCGTTGAAACTGGGTAGTCAATTGGGCCGTGTGTTGCTGGGCGAAACCCTGCACCCCACCAACCCCAACGACCCGCGCTTCGCCGACCCCACCTGGCAGCTCAATCCGTTCTACCGCCGCAGCCTGCAGGCCTACCTGAGCTGGCAAAAACAGGTCAAGAGCTGGATTGACGAAAGCGACATGGGCCAGGACGACCGCGCCCGGGCCCACTTCGCCTTCGCCCTGCTCAACGACGCCGTATCGCCGTCCAATACCTTGCTCAACCCACTGGCGGTCAAGGAGCTGTTCAACTCCGGCGGTGCCAGCTTGGTTCGAGGCATCAGCCACCTGGTGGACGACCTGCTGCACAACGACGGCTTGCCGCGCCAGACCACGCCCCATGCCTTTGAAGTCGGCAAGACCCTGGCGACCACACCCGGCGCGGTGGTGTTTCGCAATGAATTGCTCGAACTGATCCAGTACCGGCCCATGAGCGAAAAGCAGTACGCCAAGCCATTGCTGATCGTGCCGCCACAGATCAACAAGTTCTACATTTTCGACCTCAGCCCCTCCAACAGCTTCGTCCAGTACGCCCTGAAAAACGGTTTGCAGGTGTTCATCATCAGTTGGCGCAACCCTGACGTACGCCACCGCGAATGGGGCCTGTCCAGCTATGTCGAGGCCACGGAAGAGGCCATGAATGTCTGCCGGGCGATCACGGGCGCTCGTGAGGTCAACCTGATGGGAGCCTGTGCCGGTGGCATGACCATCGCCGCCCTGCAAGGCCACCTGCAAGCCAAGCGCCAGTTGCGCCGAGTAGCCAGCGCCACCTACCTGGTGAGCCTGCTGGACAGCCAGATCGACAGCCCGGCCACGCTGTTCATCGACGAGCAGACCCTCGAGGCCGCCAAGCGCCGCTCCTACCAGAAAGGCGTTCTCGATGGTCGCGACATGGCCCGGGTGTTCGCCTGGATGCGCCCCAACGACCTGATCTGGACCTACTTCATCAACAACTACCTGCTGGGCAAAGAGCCGCCGGCTTTCGACATTCTCTACTGGAACAACGACTGCACCCGGCTGCCGGCGGCTTACCACGGCGACCTGCTGGACTTCTTCAAGCACAACCCACTGACTCACCCCGGCGGCCTGGAAGTGTGCGGCACGCCCATCGACCTGCAGAAAGTGACGGTGGACAGCTTCAGCGTGGCCGGTATCAACGACCACATCACGCCCTGGGACGCCGTCTATCGCTCGACGCTGTTGCTCGGTGGCGACAAACGCTTCGTGCTTTCCAACAGCGGCCATGTCCAGAGCATTCTCAACCCGCCGGGCAACCCCAAGGCCAACTACATCGAAAGCGCAAAAATGAGCAGCGACCCACGGGCCTGGTACTACGACGCCGCCCACGTCGAAGGGAGTTGGTGGACGCAATGGCTGGGCTGGATCCAGGAACGCTCCGGCGCCCAGCACGAAACCCAGATGACCCTGGGCAACGCGAACTATCCGCCTCTGGACGCCGCCCCCGGCACCTATGTTCGCGTGCGCTGAAGGCCCTACCCCACGGCCAGGCGACTGGCCGTGGCACGACTCGATCATTAAGAAGACCGGATGAAAACCCGCGACCGCATCCTTGAATGTGCCCTGCAATTATTCAACGAAAAGGGCGAACCGAACGTATCCACGATGGAAGTTGCCAACGAAATGGGCATCAGCCCAGGCAACCTCTACTACCACTTCCATGGCAAGGAACCGCTGATCCTCGGGTTGTTCGAGCGCTTCCAGAGCGAACTGGCACCGCTGCTGGACCCACCGGCGGACGCACAGTTGGCGCCGGAAGACTACTGGCTGTTCCTGCACTTGATCGTCGAGCGCCTGGCCCAGTACCGGTTTCTGTTCCAGGACCTGTCGAACCTGGCCGGGCGCCTGCCGAAGCTGGCCAAGGGCATCCGTCACTTGCTCAACGCCCTGAAGCGAACCCTCGCCTCACTGCTGGCGCAGCTCAAGGCCCAGGATTTACTCGTCAGCGATACCCAGGCCCTGGGGCAACTGGTTGAGCAGATCACCATGACGTTGTTGTTCTCCCTGGACTACCAGCGGATCCTGGACCGCGAGGGCGAGGTTCGACTGGTGGTCTACCAGATCATGATGCTGGTGGCACCGCACCTGCCGCCCGCGACCAAAGTGGCGACGGAGCGGCTGGCGTTGCGGTACCTGGAAGAACACGAGTAACCACCGGCGGTGGCAGATCCATTGTGGGAGCGAGCTTGCTCGCGATGAAGGTGTATCAGTCAAGATCAATACTGCTGACCCGCCGCTATCGCGAGCAAGCTCGCTCCCACATTGTTTTCCGGGTGATTTCAAGGTTTGAGATTGACCTGCCTACAAACAAAAACGCCCGACCTTCACAGGCCGGGCGTTTTTGCATGTCCCGCAGAATCAGGACTGGGTGGAAGGCGTCGTTGGAACCGCCGTTGGTGCTGGAGTGGCGACCGGAGTCGGAGCGGCGGCGGAGTTCGCCGTGCTCGTCGGGGTTGCCGGTTTGGCGGCCGCGGTTGGCGCCTTGGGCGCGGCAGCTTTTGGCGCAGCCGGTTTTTTCACGGCAGGCTTTTTCGCCGCAGCGGGTTTGGCCGCCGCTTTTGCCGCCGGCTTGGCTGCAGGCTTAGCCGCTGGCTTGGCCGCTGCGGGTTTAGCTGCAGCAGTCTTGGCCGCGGGCTTGGCCGCTGGTTTCGCGGCGGGCTTGGCTGCCGCTTTCGCCGCTACCGGTTTGGCCGCAGCCTTGGCAGCAGGTTTGGCCGCAGCGATTTTAGCCGCAGGCTTGGCCGCTGATTTCGCCGCTGGTTTGGCGGCGGTTTTTGCCGCGGCCTTGACCAGTGGTTTGGCTGCCGTTTTAGCGGCCGGTTTGGCCGCCGCCGTCTTGGTCGCGACGGGTGCGACTTTGGCGCCGGTGAGTTTTTCGATCTGCTTGGTCAGGGTGTCGACCTTGCTGTGCAGTGCCTTGACTTCATTACGGCTCGGCACGCCCAGGCGCGAGATAGCACTGTTCAAGCGCTTGTCGAAAGCCCCTTCCAGTTCGTCCCATTTACCCAGTGCCCGATCCTTCACGCCGCCGATACGCGACTTGGCAGACTCGGCAGAGTCCTTGGCGGCATCGACTTGTTTGCCGACTGCCGTCTTGGTGAGTTTTTCGGCCTTTTCGCCGTCCTTAACCAGGGACTCGAAGAGCTTGCTGCCGTCAGTGTCGATCTTCGAGTACACGCCTAAACCAGCAAGCCAGATTTTGCGGGAATATTTTTCAATCTTCCCGGCCCACGAGCTGCCCTCTTTTTCTGTGATTTTTTTGCCAGCCATCCCGTTCTCCTTAATGTTTACGCGCGACACGTTCGAGCAATGCTGTCAGCTCATCGAGCTTAGCAGAGAGTGTCTCAACGTCATGTTTAGACGGAATGCCGATACGATTCAAGGCACTTGCAACACGGGCATCGAATACCTTCTCGACTTTATCGAGTTGTACTTCAACCCGGGCCTTGAAAGTATTGACGTCACTCTTGGCTTCAATCAATTCGCTGTTGGCCGCTTCAAGTTTCCCGGCGATTTTCTTTTTGCCTTTGGTTTCAATAACTTCGCCAGCCTTTACCAGCTCCTGGAAGTACCCGCTGCCTTCCTGGCCGACCTTCGTGTAGGCGCCCAGGCCAGCCAGCCAGATCTTGCGCGCGTACGTTTTCACGTCGCTGAGCGTGGAAGATTCAACGTCGGTTTTTTTCTTCAGAATAACTTTGGCCATGGTGCACCTCACTCGAAAAAAGGTTTGAGGAACTGCCCGCACATGGACGGGCTCAGGCACAAAGTAGTGACAATAATTAGAAACGGCACCCTAACAACTGACACAAACACTGAAGGCGATGACTTCATGTGGGAGCGGGCTTGCTCGCGAATGCGGTGGACCATTCACTATTGATGTCGACTGGCCCACCGCTTTCGCGAGCAAGCCCGCTCCCACAGGAGTAGTGGTGAACTTGGATGTGTTCCACCCCACCCTTTCGGTCGATCAGGCCAACGCCTTATCCAACGCCTTTTCAATTTCCGTCTTGATCGTGCCGCTCATGGCCGACATCAACATGCCCAGTTCCACGTCGACGCGGATCGAATCCTCGCCCACATGCACTTCGCCCTTGACCCCGGAACGCTTGAGTTTCAGGGTATCGCCCACCCACTGCGGCTCCAGGCCATAGCTGTCGGACAACTTCTGCGCCAGCTTGTCGGCTTTCTCTCGCGCCACTTCCTTGCCCAGGCCATGGGCACGCTCAACAGTTATACGGGCCATCGGGTGACTCCTGTTTTATCGGGACTTGCCTGAACGTTTCAGACCCTGGCTGCGTCAAAACGTCCCGGCGGTCGCCCATCTTACCTTCAGCCTTGCCAAGACAAAGCCCTCCACCGGGATTAGAATGTCCCGCATTCTTTTTTGGTGACCGCGATATGACTGATCAGCGCAAAGGCAGCGATGCCGAACCCACCACTCACTTCGGCTTCAAGAACGTGCCGGAAAGCCAGAAAGCGGAAAAAGTCGCTGAGGTTTTCCACTCGGTAGCCGCCAAGTACGACTTGATGAACGACCTGCTCTCGGGCGGCATGCACCGCCTGTGGAAGCGTTTCGCGATCGAGCTGTCGGGCGTGCGCAGCGGCAATCGTGTGCTGGACATCGCTGGCGGCACGGGTGACCTGACGAAGAAGTTTTCCCACATCGTCGGGCCGACCGGCCAGGTGGTGCTGGCCGACATCAACGAGTCCATGCTCAAGGTCGGCCGCGACCGCCTGCTGGACCTGGGGGTGGCCGGCAATGTCGAGTTCGTCCAGGCCGACGCCGAAAAGCTGCCGTTCCCCGACAACCATTTCGACTGCGTGACCATCGCCTTCGGCCTGCGCAACGTCACCCACAAGGAAGACGCCCTGCGCTCGATGCTGCGCGTGCTCAAGCCCGGCGGCCGCCTGCTGGTGCTGGAGTTCTCCAAGCCGACCAACGCGCTGATGTCCAAGGCCTATGACGCCTACTCGTTCGCCTTCATGCCGCTGATGGGCAAGCTGATCACCAATGACTCGGAAAGCTATCGCTACCTGGCCGAATCGATCCGCATGCACCCGAACCAGGAAACCCTGAAGTCGATGATGGTCGAGGCCGGTTTCGACCGCGTGACCTACCACAACATGACCGCCGGCATCGTCGCCCTGCACCGCGGTATCAAACCCTGATGTTGCTCACCGGCCTGCTCGCCAGCGTCGAACTCGGCATCAACCGGGTATTGCGCCTGGACAGCACGGCGCTCGCGCGCCTGGCGCACTTGAGCGGCAAGGTGATCGCCGTGGACTGCCGCAGCCCGGCGTTGCAGTTGTTCATCCTGCCCAGCGACGAGGGCCTGATGCTCGCCGCCCACTGGGAAGCCGAAGCCGATTGCACCCTGCGCGCCCCAGCCTCGAGCCTGCTGAACCTGGCCCTGGGCAAGGACAAGAGTGCGGTGCTGCACAGCCCCGAAGTCGAACTCGACGGCGACAGTGGCGTGCTGCTGGAGCTGGCGGAGATTCTCCAGGACCTGGAGCTGGACTGGGAATACGAAGTGTCACGCTGGATCGGCCCGGTGGCGACCCAGTTGCTCAGCGGCCATCTGCACAGCCGCCGTCGCTGGTATGGCCAGGGCTTCGCCAGCCTGGGACAGAATCTGAGTGAATACCTGGCCGAAGAATCGCGTACCCTCGTAGGCCAACGCGAGGCCCAGGCCCGTTTTGATGAACTGGACCAGGTCAAGCTTGACCTGGAACGTCTCGAGGCGCGTTTCGAGCGCCTTTCCCGATCCCTTGAAACCAAGCGATAACGCATGAAGCTGCTTGCCGTCCGCCGTTTGTTGCGCATCCAGCGCGTCGTGATCCGCTACCGCCTCGATGACCTGCTGTTCGCCCTGCCGCTGCCCTGGTTTCTCCTGGCGCTGCGCTTCGTGCTGCCGTGGCGCTGGTTCCCCCGACGAACCCTGGACCTGACGCGTGGCGCGCGCCTGCGCCTGGCCTTGCAGGACCTGGGACCGATCTTCATCAAGTTCGGGCAGATCCTCTCGACCCGGCGCGACCTGCTGCCCGAAGACATCGCCGATGAACTGATGCTGTTGCAAGACCGCGTGCCGCCGTTCGACTCCAAGCTGTCGGTGGCGCTGATCGAAGAGCAACTGGGCAAGAAGATCAGCGAAGTGTTCAGCCGTTTCGACGTCGAGCCCCTGGCCTCGGCCTCCGTGGCCCAGGTGCACGCCGCCCAGCTCAAGAGCGGCGAAGAGGTGGTGGTCAAGGTCATCCGCCCGGGCCTCAAGCCCATCATCGCCCAGGACCTGGCGTGGCTGTTCATCCTCGCCCGCGCCGCCGAACGGTTGTCGGCCGATGCCCGCCTGCTGCACCCGGTGGACGTGGTCCAGGACTACGAAAAAACCATCTACGACGAACTCGACCTGCTGCGCGAGGCCGCCAACGCCAGCCAGCTGCGCCGCAACTTCGAAGGTTCGCCGCTGCTCTATGTGCCGCAGGTCTATTGGGACTGGTGCCGACCGAAAGTACTGGTGATGGAGCGCATCTACGGCATCCAGGTCACCGACCTGGCGACCCTGGCCGACCAGCGCACCGACATGAAACTGCTGGCCGAGCGCGGCGTGGAAATCTTCTTCACCCAGGTGTTCCGCGACAGTTTCTTCCACGCCGACATGCACCCGGGCAACATCTTCGTCAGCACCGTGCAGCCGTGGAGCCCGCAATACATCGCCATCGACTGCGGCATCGTCGGCAGCCTGACCCCCGAGGACCAGGACTACCTGGCCCGCAACCTGTTCGCCTTCTTCAAGCGTGATTACCGCCGTGTCGCCCAACTGCACATCGATTCGGGCTGGGTGCCGGCCGAGACCAAGCTCAACGAATTCGAAGCGGCGATCCGAACCGTGTGCGAACCGATCTTCGAAAAACCGTTAAAAGATATTTCCTTCGGCCAGGTACTGATGCGCCTGTTCCAGACCGCGCGACGCTTCAACATGGAGGTCCAGCCCCAGTTGGTGCTGTTGCAGAAAACCCTGTTGAACATCGAAGGCCTCGGTCGCCAGCTGTACCCGGACCTCGACCTGTGGAACACCGCCCAACCGTTCCTCGAACGCTGGATGCGCGAGCGCGTCAGCCCGCGCGCCCTGCTGGGCAACGTGCAGAGCCAGTTCGAGCAGATCCCGCACCTGGCCAACATGACCCGCGACCTGCTCGAACGCATGTCCCAACCTCACGCCCACGACCCGGCGCCACCGTGGCATCGACGCAAGGACGATTGGCTGTTGCGCTTGCTTGGCGCGGCTCACCTGGGTGGCGGCGCGGTGCTGGCGACCGGCGGGCCGTTGAGCGAACTGGGTCACTGGCCGGCCGGTATCATGGTGGTCGTCGGCTTGTATCTGGTCGTACGTCGATAGCAGGAATCAGCCACAAGCGATAAGCTGCAAGCCTCAAGTTCATGGGTTGAACCTATCAACGCAAGCACGATACAGAATTGCTTTTACTTGCAGCTTGAAGCTTAAAGCTTGCCGCTACCGTCAGGACTCAAGATGAAAAACTGGCAGGACGAGATCAAGTGGGACGCTGACGGCCTGGTGCCGGCCATCGCCCAGGACCACAAGACCGGGCGCGTATTGATGATGGCCTGGATGAACCGTGAAGCACTGGCCCTGACCGCCGCCGAGAACCGAGCCATCTATTGGTCACGTTCCCGTGGCAAGCTGTGGCGCAAGGGTGAAGAGTCCGGGCATGTGCAACATCTGCATGAGATGCGCCTGGACTGCGACGGCGACGTCATCATCCTGATGGTCGAGCAGGTCGGTGAGATTGCCTGCCACACCGGCCGTCAAAGCTGCTTCTATCGCGTCTTCGAGAACGGCGACTGGAAAACCGTCGACCCGGTGCTCAAGGACCCGCATGCCATTTATTCAGGACATACCCATGAGTGACACCCTGACCCGCCTGGCCCAGGTGCTGGAAGAGCGCAAGGGCGCCGCGGCCGACAGCTCCTATGTCGCCAGCCTGTACCACAAGGGCTTGAACAAGATTCTGGAAAAAGTCGGCGAAGAATCCGTCGAGACCATCATCGCTGCCAAGGACGCCGCCATCAGCGGCGACTGCAGCGACGTGATCTACGAGACCGCCGACCTGTGGTTCCACAGCCTGGTCATGCTGGCCCAACTGGGGCAGCATCCGCAGGCCGTATTGGATGAACTGGACCGTCGCTTCGGTCTGTCCGGGCACGTCGAGAAAGCCTCGCGCCCGTCCGCCTGATCCATTTTTGAGAGGAGTAGCCACATGGGTATCTTTGACTGGAAACACTGGGTCGTCATCCTGGTCGTCGTGGTGCTGGTGTTCGGCACCAAGAAACTGAAGAACCTCGGCACCGATGTCGGCGAGTCGATCAAGGGTTTTCGCAAGGCCATGAACGATGACGAGAAACCGGCCGATCCGACGACAAACCAGGCTCAGCCCGCACAACCGACCCAACCGGTACACCCTCAGGCCACCCAGCCTGTGAATGCGCCGAATACCATCGACGTGCAGGCCCAAAAAGTCGAAGAGCCCATCCGCAAAGACTCGTGAGCACTGACTAATGTTTGGGATCAGCTTCACTGAACTGCTGCTCGTCGGCCTCGTTGCCCTGCTGGTACTGGGCCCCGAGCGCCTGCCGGGTGCTGCGCGCACCGCCGGTCTCTGGATCGGGCGCCTGAAGCGCAGCTTCAATGCGATCAAACAGGAAGTTGAACGTGAAATCGGTGCCGACGACATCCGTCGGCAACTGCACAACGAGCACATTCTGTCCCTGGAGCAGGAGGCGCGGAAAATCTTCACGCCCACCCAGCAGGAACCGACGCCAGTTCAGCCTGTGGCCGAGCCGACGGTGGCTTCCCAAGCGCCAGAAGGTGGCGCGCCGGTGGCTGAACCGGCGCCAGTGACACCGACGGTCGCCGATACAGCGCCCCCCGCTGTCCCTGCGCCTAACGATCCTACTTTGCCGCCGCGAGCCCCATGAGCGATATTCCTGAAAACGACCAGCCGATGCCGCTGGTATCGCACCTCACCGAGTTGCGCACCCGCCTGCTGCGTTGCGTCGCGGCGGTGTTCATCATCTTCGCCGGGCTGTTTTCCTTCACCCAGCAGATCTACACCTTCGTCTCCACGCCACTGCGCCAGTACCTGCCGGTAGGCGCGACGATGATCGCCACCGACGTATCGTCGCCGTTTCTGACACCATTGAAGCTGACGATGATGGTCTCGCTGTTCCTGGCGATCCCGGTGATCCTGCACCAGATCTGGGGCTTCATCGCACCGGGCCTGTACAAGCATGAGAAGCGCATCGCCGTGCCGCTGTTGGTGTCCAGCATCCTGCTGTTCTACACCGGCATGGCCTTCGCCTATTACCTGGTGTTCCCGCTGATCTTCAAGTTCTTCGCCGCCGCCACCCCGGCGGGCGTGGAGATGATGACCGATATCAGCAGCTACCTGGATTTCGTCATGACGCTGTTCTTCGCCTTCGGCGTGGCGTTCGAAATCCCCGTGGCCGTGGTGCTGCTGGTGTGGATCGGCGTGGTCGACGTGGCCTACCTGAAGAAGATCCGCCCCTACGTGATCATCGGCTGCTTCGTGGTCGGCATGATCCTGACCCCGCCGGACATTTTCTCCCAGACCCTGCTGGCGGTGCCGATGTGGCTGCTGTTCGAGATCGGCATCCTGTTCGGTGGACTGGTGCGCAAGCGCCGGGAAGAAGAGCCCGACGACCAGCCAGTCGATGACCACAACGATCAGCCGCCAGCGACCCAAGCGTGAACCTGCTGCTGCTCGAAGAGGCCGACTTCATCGGGCCTGACCGCGTCATCCTGAGCGATCGCCGGTTGACCCACATGCAGGAAGTCCACCGCAGCGCCGTCGGTGACAGCCTGCGGGTCGGGCGCATCGGTGGCTTGATGGGCACGGCCCAGGTGCTACGCCTGGAAGCCCGCGAGGCCGAACTGCAGGTGACCCTCGACCAGCCGCCGCCGGCCAAGTTGCCGTTGACCCTGGTGCTGGCGCTGCCGCGTCCGAAAATGCTCCGGCGAGTGTTCCAGACGGTCGCCACCATGGGCGTGCCGAGGGTGGTGCTGGTCAACAGCTATCGCGTGGAAAAGAGCTTTTGGCAGACGCCGTTCCTCGAGCCCGAGGCCATTCGTGAGCAATTGATCCTGGGGCTGGAGCAGGCTCGGGACAGCGTATTGCCTGAAGTTGTTATCGAGAAACGTTTCAAACCCTTCGTCGAGGACCGCCTGCCGGCCATCGCGAATGGCACCCTCGGCCTGGTCGGCCACCCTGGCAACCACCCGCCCTGCCCGCGAGCGCTGACAGAACCAGTGACCTTGGCCATCGGCCCCGAAGGCGGTTGGATTCCCTACGAGATCGACCTGCTGGGCAAGGCCGGCCTGCAACCGGTTCAACTGGGCGAGCGAATCCTGCGGGTCGAGACTGCGGTTACGGCGCTGCTTGCCCGGTTGTTCTGACCCGGCAACACTCACACAGGCACATGATCCTTGTGGCGAGGGAGCACCCAGCGCCTATTTTCTACAGATCCCTCCAAAGCCGCCGATACAGATCCCATAAAACCAATTCAACGCTCCAGGGAGTATCAGCATGTTCCGGTGGCTTGCCCAGGGTCTGGGAAATGTAGGCGTCAATCGCAAACTCGGCGCAGGCTTCGGCTTGGTGTTGTTCCTCACCTTGATGATCGCATTCACCGGCTGGTCCAGCCTGGGCAATGTCATCAGCCGGGGCGATAAACTGGGGTTCATTGCCAGTCTCAACGACTTGAGCAAAGACTTGAACCTGGCCAGCATCGACTACAACACCACGCGGGGCGAGAAAGGACCGCAAGCGGTCAACGATCTGCTCGGCAAGCTCGAGGCCGGGCTGAAAACCGCTCGCGAGTTGATCGAACAGCCGGCCGACGTCGCGCTGATCGACAAGCAATTGGCCGCCGTCGCCGAATACAAAGGCGCCTTCGCCCAGATGACCCGCGCTACCGTCAGCCGCGAAGATGCACGCAGCAAACTCGGCGCCAGCGCCGACAACGCCGTGGCCCGCGTCGCCGAAGTTGAAAAGTCGATGCTGCAAGCGGGCGATGTCACCACGTTCAACAGCGTGGTCACCCTGAGCAAAGCCATCCAGCAAGCCCGCTACCAGGTTCGCGGCTACACCTACAGCGGCAAGAGCGATGCCCAGCAACCCGCCCTCGATGCCATCGACGTCGTCCTCAAACTGCTTGCGCGCCTGCCAGACCAATTGCCCCAGGAACACGCCGCCAACCTGCAGCAGGCCAGCGACTCGTTCAACCTCTATCGCGCGGCGGTCGCCCAGTTCCGCGACTCGCAAATCGACAACGCCGCGGCCCTCCAGCGCATGAGCGAGCAGGGCCAGATACTGATGGATGCCAGCCAGAAGCTGACCGTGTCCCAGACAGCCGTGCGTGACCGCGACGCCGCCCAAGCCAAGATGGTCCTGATCGTAGCGGCCGCCTTGGCGCTGCTGTTTGGCGTGATCGCCGCGCTGTTCATCACCCGGCAGATCGTGGGCCCGCTCGGCGAGACCTTGAAGGTTGCCGAGCGCGTGGCTGCTGGCGACCTGACCCACAACCTCACCTCCGACCGTCGCGACGAACTGGGCCAACTGCAACGCGCCATGCAAAGCATGACCGTGGGCCTGCGGCAATTGATCGGCGGCATCAGCGAAGGTGTGACCCAGATCGCCAGTGCCGCCGAACAGCTTTCAGCCGTGACCGAGCAGACCAGCGCCGGGGTCAACAGCCAAAAAGTGGAAACCGATCAGGTCGCCACCGCCATGCACGAAATGACCGCCACGGTGCAGGAAGTCGCGCGCAACGCCGAGGAAGCCTCCGAAGCAGCCGTCGCAGCCGATCAGCAGGCTCGTGAAGGCGACAAGGTCGTCGGCGAAGCCATCGCTCAGATCGAACGGCTGGCCAAGGAAGTGGGCAACTCCACCGCAGCCATGGGCGATTTGAAAC
Organism: Pseudomonas sp. NFACC37-1; assembly: GCF_900101575.1. Taxonomy (NCBI): domain Bacteria; kingdom Pseudomonadati; phylum Pseudomonadota; class Gammaproteobacteria; order Pseudomonadales; family Pseudomonadaceae; genus Pseudomonas; species Pseudomonas sp. NFACC37-1. The sequence continues at coordinate 44,858 of NZ_FMUZ01000039.1, forward strand.
GTGAAAGCGACAAGATCGGCAGCGTCCTGGACGTGATCAAGTCCGTGGCCCAGCAAACCAACCTGCTGGCCCTCAACGCGGCCATCGAAGCGGCCCGCGCCGGCGAAGCCGGGCGTGGTTTCGCGGTGGTGGCCGACGAAGTCCGCAGCCTGGCCCAGCGCACCCAGAAGTCCACGGAAGAGATCGAAGAACTGATCGTTGGCCTGCAAGCCGGTACTGAACAGGTCGCGACCATCATGGACAACAGCCGCAGCCTGACCGACAGCAGCGTCGAACTGACCCGCCGCGCCGGAGGCTCGTTGGAGAACATCACTCGCACGGTTTCGGCGATCCAATCGATGAACCAGCAGATCGCGGCCGCGGCCGAGCAACAGAGTGCGGTGGCTGAGGAGATCAACCGTAGCGTACTGAATGTGCGTGATGTGTCGGAGCAGACGGCGTCGTCCAGTGAAGAAACTGCGGCTTCCAGTGCCGAACTGGCGCGATTGGGGGTTCATTTGCAGACGTTGGTGGGACGGTTCCGGGTTTAACTTGGCGTGGGGATACCCGTGCTCTTCAGGGCACACAATATTCATGCACACCGCCAAGCCCTGTGGGAGCCGAGCTTGCTCGCGATAGCGGTGGGCCTGCTTGCATCAATGCTGAATGTGCCGCCGTCTTCGCGAGCAAGCCCGCTCCCACATTGGACCGGAGTAAGACTGGGAGAGCCAGGTCGGCTATTAGGCCGCCTCGCGAGCAAGCCCGCTCCCACAGGGGAAACGCGATCCCCATCAAGAACCAGGTCGGCTATAAGGCCGCCTCGCGTCGGACGTTGATCTCGGCGCCCCGTTAACCACGCTGGCCGAACGCAGGCATTGTGGAGTGGGCATCCCGGCATGGATGCCGGGATAGCCGCGCTGGGCCATGGATGGCCCTTCGCGGCGGGCCCACGGAGCAATGCCTGCGTTCGGGCACACCGAGCCTAGGCGAGGTGCCGAGTGGTGGGGCATAAAGCGTTTTGGTTACTTTTGCGCTTCTCAAAAGTGACCCGCCGTAAGGGCGGAACCCTAAGCAGCCGTTACCCAAATAACGGATATACACACAAAAATCCCCACTCCCACAATCCGTCATCCCAAG